>JAFIFY010000012.1 GCA_020831765.1 Phycisphaeraceae bacterium
CCATGATGCGCTCCTTTGTCGGTTCGCGGTATTGCTGCGTGGCCACGCGTGTAACTGAGGTGAGGTGTAGCCGATGCGCCCGGGGAGCGCAAACGACTATCAAGTCCTTTTATGCGCCGGGCCTACATGCGTTCGCCCTGCCGGAAACCTCGCCGGACACCTCGGTTTCGTCACGGGTCACCCACTTCACATCCTCGTCTTCCAGCACCAGTTTGCCCTCGGGCCAGGTCACCCGGTTGCCGACCCGCCAGGCCCATTGCCCCTGAAACGTCCCGGCTGGCTTCCCTTCCTTGATGTCGATGTCGAGCCGGTACGTGGCGATCACGCCGGGGAAGTCGCCCGGGGCATCGACGCTTGCGGGTACCCGGCCGGTGTCCACCTCGACCGTACCAGTCAGCCGACCGGCTTCGAGCTTCAGTCTCGACGCATCGACCGCCTTCGCCAACGACCACACCCCCTCGGTCTCCGCCCACGCCTGTCGGAACGCGCCGTGCTGATGCCCGAGGTGCAGTATCAACGTGGCTCCGCCGGGCAACGCACCGGTCAACGTCAGGACATAACGCTCGTACTCGGTGAAGCGATGATGTTGCGGCTCAGCCAGCGGATACCTTTGCGGCAGCAGCCGGCCCACGCGCACCCCGTGGCGCCGATCGCTCGGGGCCGCACGATCGGCTTCATCTTCGAAGCGGTATGCCGCCACCGTCACCATTTCGGCTTCCCCCCGGAGCCGTCCGGCCAGCTCGAGCCTGGTCAGGGCCGTGCGCGACCGCATCCGAGGCTCATCAAAGCGAATTCGCAGCCGCCGCCCTTCGACATCTTTCAGGTGCGAAAGGTCAACCTTCACATGCCGCGTCGTGCCCACCCCGCCGCCGATGAAGAAGGATTCGACCCCCGCTTGGGCCGCTTCATCCGAGCCATCGTCCGGGTCATACACATCCAGCGGCAGAAGCTTCTCGTCATCCTCGCCCGCCGCCGCCGTCACCACCGAGATATGGTGGCCGTTGGCGGCATGCGACTGGCGGGTGACGACGGTGAAGCTCAGTTGCTCCAACCGCTCGAGCTCGCCGAGGCTCTCGATGGTAAAGTGGTAGTACCCCGGGAAGTCGCGGTCGATGAAGGCCTCGCCTCCTTCCCCGTGCAGGGACCCATCGAAGTACCGCTCCAGCGGCAGCGGCGCCTGGCCGTGAGCGCTGGCGGCGCCGATCGCGGTCAGGACAAGCGCGAAGATCATCAATCGACAATTCCGGATCATGGCCGTACTCCTGGCGGGTGTGTTGGGGACATCATGGTGCGTTGCGCATTCATCACGGTTCAGTCCGGCTTACGCGGGTCGGGGCAGTCGATGCCGCGGGCACCGCGGATGAAGATGCGGCGTCGGGAGAAGGCGGCGCGAACACGTTGAAAACACTGAAGGTCGATAGGTCGATCCGGTTGGCGTGTTCCGCATGGTGTAACCTTTCATGGAAACCGGACTGCATCCAGAGAACGCGGCCGCGGCCGGACAGTCGGTATTACGGTCACTCATCATCGTTTCGAAGCTGGCGCAACGCGTTGGCGGAGGCGTCGCGAAACGCCCGCGCCGACCATCTCGCCCGTGCCGCCTCGATCAGGGGGATGGCCGGACGGGCCGCATCTCCCATCGACGCCAGTCCGTGGCAGGCACGTACGCCCTTGAGGGCGTTGTCGCCCTCGAGCAAGCCAGAGAAGATCCGCAGCGCCTCATCATCCCCCTGGGCGATGATGACATTCACAGCGCGGCCGACCTTGTCGCTGTAGGGATGGGCACCGAGAAAGCCGATCACGTGAGCCTCGGCGTCCGGAATATCGCCGAAGGGAAACGCATCGGGCGGGTGGTACATCAGCAGCGCCCGGATGGCGTTGTTCTTGATTCGCGCGTCATCGGAGGCCGCAAGCTCCATGAGCCTGGGCGCGAGCATTCCGGCCTTCCCTCCACGGGCCGCCGCGGCATCGAGCGCCGTAAGAATCATGCTCCGATCCGAATCGTCCAAGCCATGCGCGATCACCTGATCGATGCCATCGTCCGGCAGTTCAAGTGCCGCCAGGCGTCCGGCGGCTTGCATGGCCACGATGCGCCGGCGCGTTTCCGGGCTCGCGACCATCTCGCCGAGCAGCTCGACCGCATCCTGACCGAGACGGGAAACGGCATCAAGCGCATCCTCTCGGACTGACTCTTCTTCATGGGCGAGCAATGCCTTCATATGCCCCAGGATCACCTCTCCGCGGTCGCCCCATTCGCCTTCCGCGGCACGTCGGGCCAGCTCGCGTGCCGCCATGTCGCGCACCTGAGCGTCGTCATCCCGCATGAAGGCGGCGAGCGCATCCACGACCCCGCTGGGCTGCCCCTCCCTGGCGTCCAAGGCCTCTTCGATGCGCTGCGCGGCTTTGGGCTTCCGCAGGTCGTAGCAGTACATGCCGTGCGCTCCGCGGATGATGATGCGGCCATCAAACAGCGCATGGCGGAACGGGTGGGGCCAGTAGGCGCTGGTCGTGCGATGCGGTGTGCTGACTTTGGCTTCCGCCGTGTCCACTCGGGACGGATCCAGGGGGGCGATCCCGATTTCCGTCCTCTCATGGGTCACGTCCATGTCGAGAATAAGCTTGTCATCCATGACGTAGAAGAATGAGTTCTGTTGGCGATAGGCGAAGGTGCTGACCTCTCCGGTTTCGAAATCGACCGCCAGTCCAGCGTCTCGATAGTTGGGGATCCACGCGATACCGTCGGCAATCACCGGCGGGGTCCGCGCACCGCCAAACTGGTTGACCTTCTCCTTCGGGACACTCCACATCTTTTTCAGTCCCTCGGGGGTGATCCGGAAGCCGCCTGGGGCACCGGGATCGCGGCCGGTGGCCGCCGTGTTGGCGACCAGATAGTCGCCATCATTCTGCGGACTGAAGAGGTTGTAACCCACGCCCCTTTCTTCCCAGAGTACTTCGCCGCTGTGGACCTCCACGCAGCGCACCGTGCCTTCGGTCGTGCCGGCGATCACGTAGTGCTTGCCATCGTGCGTCCAGTGCAGGGGCAACGCCATGCGCCCCACGGCGCCGGGGATTTCCCAGAGTTGCTCGCCGCTGCGCGCATTGAAGGCGATCAGCGGCACATCCAGCACGCCGCCGGAACGGGCGTGAAAGAGCACACCGTCGATGATGATGCTCGCGTGTCCGCCGCCGATGCTCTGCCGCCACAAGAGTTCGCCGGTTTTGGCATCGAAGGCGTAGGTGATCCCGCCCGAGCCGCGCCCGATGGCCACGCCATCACCCACCGCCATCGTGTGCGTGAACGAGCCCTTGGCCCCGATGTCGTTGCGCCCCGCGAGGGGGAAGCGCTGCTTCCACAGCGTCTGGCCCGTGGCGGCATCGACGCAGAGAAACACATCATCCGCCCGCGCATGCCACTGCTTGCGCACAACGCGCCGACCGGCATCGATGGATTGCCGCCAGTAGCCGTCCATCTCTTCGCCCGCGGGCTCGAAGTAATAGAGATAGACCCGACCGTCCTTCACCACGGGGCTCGCTCCACCGCCGGTCGCCCCCCGCTCGAGGAAGCGATGCAGGTTGCCCTCTCCGTAGCGCCGGGTCTGGAGCCGTCCCGGCGGAGTGAACTCGCTTTTCCAGAGCAGCCGCGCATCAGCGAAGCTGTCCACCAGCTCATGCCCGCCGGGCGTGGCGGCATACGCCCCGCGCGGGCCGTGGTAGTTGGGCCAGTCGCGTCCCTCGGCCACCGAATACTGGCGACGAAGCTCCTCTTGGCTCCGGACGCGGACGGCCACCGTTCCATCGACCGGCCGCGGCGGCCGTGTGGCGAACTTCAGATCATCAGCCTCCAGGCCCAACTTCCCCTCGGGCGTCACGACCTCCCTGCCGATCCGCCAGGCCCATGTGCCCTCGAACGTCCCCTCGAGCCTGTCGCCATCGAGGCGCACATCCAGTTCATACGCCCCCATGACGCCGGGCGAGCCGCCCGGCGGGTTGGCCGTATCCGGAACGCGCGCGGTGTTCACCTTCAGCGTGCCGGTCAGCCGTCGTCCTTTCAGCCGCAGTTGTGAGGCATCGACATCCTTGGCCAGCATCCAGACACCGCTGGTCTGGGCCCATGCCTGGCGGAAGATGCCATCCTGCTCGCCGAGGTGGACGATCAACTCCGCCTGGCCGGGCAAGGCCCCGGTGAAGCTCAGCACATACCGGCTCAGTTCGCCGGGTCGGGTGGTGACCGGCCCCGGTGCCCCCGCCAGCTGCCCCCCAAGGATGCTCGAAGCGCCCGCGACGACAACCAGGCAGGCCGTCAGCCATGTGATTCTTGCGTTACGCATTATTCTTGCTCCTTTCGCAGGTCGTAGGCGTAGATGCCATCGGCGCCGCGGATGAACAGCCGCCCGTTGGCGTAGGGGGACATGTAGCCGGGGTTGGAATAGGGGCTGGTCGTATAGTGCGGGGGCTGGATGAACCTCCGTTCCATCCGCTCGGGCCACTGGCGGATGTCGAGGGGGATGATCCGGGCGTCCTGGTGCCCGTGGTGGTTGTCGCCCCCGACGAACAGCCGGTCCTCGATCACCTTCGCGACGCTGCCGCTGCCGATGGCGACGCCGGGGAGGCGGCGCAGCAACTCCCCGCTGTCCTTGTCGAAGGCCAGCATCCCGGCCCCGTGGGGATTGCGTCCGCCATGGACCCCCCAGGAGTTTTCGCTGGTGATCACCGCCTGGCCGGTGATGATGGGCCGCGCGGAGTGGTTCCGGCCGCCGACAAGTACCGGGGATATCCACTTGAGGTCGAAGCCCTCCGGCGTGACCCGTCCATAGACCATATGGTTCTGTCCGCCATATTTGCCGTGTCTGCGGGCTCCCGCCGGCCTGTCCTCGGCGACCCGGGTATCCCTGACCAGGAAGGCCACCTCGTCGCCCAGGATGCCCGGCCCGGGGTCGAGGGGCACCCAATGCATTCCGGGCAGATCCGTCTGCCAGACGATCTCGCCGTCGGCCACCGTGATTGCGACCAGCCCGGCGGCACGCGGCTCGCGTCCCTGTCGGGGATTGCCCCCGTCGATGCCGGCGAAGTAGAGCAGCAGCCAGCGCTCGCCGTCGTGCCAGGGGGTCATGAGCAGTCCCTCCGTAATCGCAACCCGTTCCGACAGGCGCCAGAGGCGCTCGCCAGTGCGTGCATTCCAGGCCAGGCGCTCATACACCACGACGCCATCGATCACCAGCGGAGATTCGTGGTGCCCGCGCCCCCCGAAGATGTAGCCGGGATTCCGCCCGAACTGGTCTTCCCAGAGCAGGCTGCCATCCTCGGCGTTCAGGCAGAGGATGCGCTCGCCGGTGGTCACCACGTACAGTCGTCCATCGGCCACGGCCGGGACCAGGTTGTTGCCCGCGCCCTTGTGGTCCTGGGCGTTGGCGGCCACGCCGGGGAACACCTTGCGCCAGAGGGTGCGGCCGTTGCGGGGGTCGATGCAGACCACCACCTGATCAGCCGCCCCATACCAGCGCCGCTTCTCGTATTCAGCCGCCAGCGGACCCCAGGGCAGTTGCTGCCAGTTCTGGTAGTGCGGCCAGTCGCGGAGGTTGTTCCTGAGGCGGGGGCCGGCTTCGAACACGGCCTTCGTCCCGATGCGCTCCGCCCAGCCGCGGGCAACGCGCTCCTCCCGCTCCCGATCACCTGAGTCGGGATCGACGCCCGCGAGCCCGCCGTCGGGCAGATCCGTGCCCACGATCCCGCCGGCGGGGATGAAATACGTGAGATAGAGCCGACCGTCGGCGAGCACCGGACTGGCCGAACCCCCGGCCATGTGGTGGCGATGCGTCGCGCCCGTGATGGCCCGGGCGATCGTACCAATGCCCGCGAGGCTGGCCTCCTCGCTGCGCCACAGGGGGCGGATTTCGTCGAAATCCGCGACCAGCTCAACGCCCGTGGCGGGAAGCTGGAAGTTGTGGTTGGGCCCGGCCCACTGCGGCCACTGCGCTCCGGTGGCCGGCTCGATACCTTCGGCCAACTCCTCCCAGGTCTCGAAGCCCCCGGTGACCGGGCCTTCGTCATCGCTGCCGGCGATGCGCCAGGTGCCGCCGACCTCGCCAGCCGCCGTCACCGTCGCGTCCACCCGGATGTCGCGATCACCCGATGCGAGAAACCCCCGGATGCGCCCGCCTTCCCCCTTCAGATACCAGCGCTGGTAGAAGCTGTTTTGGGGCCGGCCGTCGCGCCAGACCCAGATTGCCTCGCCGAGCTGCCCGTCGCGCGCGAACAGATAGAGCGTCGTATCCTTGGCCAGCTCCAGCCGCAGCCGCCCGTCCGGCACGCCGGGAAGCTCGCCTTCCACGAAGCGGGGCCAGATCGGCATGTTCCCCTGGATGGGTCCGAACGGCTCGGACGGGAGGAACCTCTCGCCCCGCGCATCCGATGCCCACGTCGTCATGGCCGCGATCATCATCGCGATCGCGACTGCGCACATTGCATGAGATTTCATTGTGACACTCCTTGTGTTCGTGGCGTTTGCGGGTCAGTCATTCTGTTTGCGAAGGTCGTAGCAGTAGATGCCGCGGGCGCCGCGGATGTAGATGCGGCCGTCGACGATCGCGTGGGGCATCATGAACCCACCGTAGCCGCTCGTGTGCCGGTGCGGTGGTCGCCAGATATCGCCAAGCGACTCGAGACGCTCACCGTCGGCAAGGTAGTACTTCAACTCCGTTCTGCTGTGCCAGGCGCCTTGCTGGACGATGAGCCGGTTGTCGAACCACTGCACGTGGCCGGGGCCGCCTATGTCGGCGGGGATCTTTTCGAGAATCTCGCCGCTTTCGACGTCGATCATCATCACATGATTCTCGCCGCCCGCCTGTCCGGTCTCGCCGTGACTGTGGAAATAGACCCGGCCGTCGTGGACCGCCGGCATCTTTCCCCAGCGAAGGATGTAGCTGTACTCCCTCGGCAGCGACCAGGCCTTCTCGGCCCCGTCGGGGCT
Source organism: Phycisphaeraceae bacterium (assembly GCA_020831765.1). Lineage (GTDB taxonomy): Bacteria > Planctomycetota > Phycisphaerae > Phycisphaerales > Phycisphaeraceae > JAFIFY01. Next base: position 6,968 of record JAFIFY010000012.1, read on the forward strand.
GATGCGGTAGGCACCCAGGCGCTTGTCGCCCACGTCGCACAGCAGATGTCGCTCCGCGATGGCCATGGTGTGGCGATTATTGCCGACGTTCTCAAGCTCCCAGCGAATCTCGCCGGTGTCGGCCTCGATGCACACCACGCGGCCGTTGCGGTTGCCGCTGATGATGTAGCTCTTTCCATCATGACGCCAGTGCAGCGGCGCCGCAGTCGATTCACCGGCGTTCTCGATGCGCCACCGCACCTCGCCGGTCCTGCCGTCCAGCGCGGTAACGTGGCTGCCGGAGAACACGGCCATGTCCTCCAGCGCCACCACGTGTTCCCCGCCGCGATCGTTCATCCACAGCAGCTCGCCGCTGCGGGCGTCCAGGCACATCGTGCGGTTGCCGCTGCCGTGGAAGTACACCCGCCCGCCGCCGACGGCGGTGTTGGCGGTGTAGGCCCCCTTGGCGCGGCCGGTGCCCTGCCAACTGTAGTACCGCCCGCCGGGGACCACGGTCTTCCACACCGTCTGCCCCGTGGCCGCATCCATGGCCAACACAACGTCCTCGGCCTCCAGGGCCCACATCTCGGCGCCGAGAGTACGGGTGCCACGCTCGGCCCACTGCTCGACCACGTCGGCGACCTGCTCGCCGGTCGGCCGGAAGTAGTACAGATACACCATGCTATCGGCGACCACCGGGCTCGAGCTGCCCCCGGCCGCACCGCCGCGGGTCAGATACCGGACGATGTTGCCCTCGCCGTAGCGGTTGGTCTGGCAGCGGCCGGGCGGGATGTGCTCGCCCTTCCACACCAGCCGGGCTTCATCGAGCCGGTCGATCAGCTCATGGCCGCTGGGGGTCGCCGTGAAGTTGCTGTTCGGGCCGTTCCACGCCGGCCAGTCCAGCCCGGCGGCGAGCCGCTCGGCCTGCTGCAACTGCTCCTGCGACCGCACGCGGCCGGCAAGGTCGCCCGCCACTTCGCGGCGCTGGCCGTAGCGGCCTTCGTATCGGCCGCTGATGCCCGCATCGGTCAGCAGCGCATCGACCTCGACCTCGGCGTAAACGGGCGTGCCGTCGGCCCCGCCGTCAGGGTCCATGAGAATCTTGACACTGCCGCGCAGTCGTCGCCTGTTGTCCACCTCCAGATCGAATTGCTCGACTTCGCGCCCCCCGGTGGCCACGGCATGCTCGAATTGCCCGCCGCGCCGGTCCAGGGCGAGTTCGATGTTGGCCGCGCCCTCGTGGGCGTTGACCAGGGTGAGGTGGTAGACGGCATCATCTAGCGGGGCGCGGCCGGCGGTGAGGTGCTCGACGTTGCCGCGCACCGCCGGCTGCGCCACCCGCTCGCCGTCGAGATACGTGACGACACCGCCGGCGACCAGGTTCACCTCGACGTTGGCATCGATCTCGAAGCGGTAACGTCCGCCCCGCGTGGGCGAGCGCGGTGTCAAGTTGAACGCGAACCCGCCGCGGAGACGGTCATCAGAGAAGGTCAGCTCCGCCTCGGTCACCTCGTGGTCCCAGGCACCTTCCACCCGCGGCACGACGTTGACGCTTCCTGCCCGCCCGCCATCGGTGATGAAGGTGACGCCCAGGCGGCGGTGCCCCGTCGCCGTGGGCCCCTGGAGCGGCATGCCCAGGTCCAGGTCGAAGCGCATCAGCCGCCCGGGATCGGCCCGCGCCTCGGTTTGACCCAGCACCAGGCCCTCGATCGGATCACCGTGGGCGAACAGCCGCACGTGCTCCGGCCGCACGATCAGCGATTCGGTGGCATACACCGCCCTGCCGGTTCGCACGCTGTAGTGGCCGCGGTACCGCCCGTCGATGCGGCCTTCTTCGACCGGCACATCAAGCTCGTAGATGGCCTCGTACATCGGGCTGTTGTCGTCGGTTTGCGTCCACATCTCGACCCGGCCGCTCAGGCGCCCATCGTCCACCTCCAGACCCGAGACGTCCACGCGCTCGGCGACCTTGCCCGTGGCGACGACCTGTGACCACGCCTGGCGGAATTCGCCGCCCTGTCGGCCCAGGTAAAGGGTCAGGTCGTGATCCCCAGGCAGGGCTTCGCTCAGCGTGACCTCATAGCGGGTGTAGTCATCAAAGCCAATCACCCGCGGCAGCGGCCCCTCATCGGCAGCCAGCAAGCCCGCCGCGGACAGGGCCATCACGGCGGCGGCGAGACAAGACAGCTTCATTGCATGAGATTTCATTGTGACACTTCTTGTGTTGTCATGGTTGGTTGATCACTGCTGTTCCAAAAGGCGTCATTCCGGTTCCTTGAACGCCAGCACGCGGCCTTCGGTGGTGGTGACGATCACGTGCCCGTGGGCGATGGCGATGCCGTCGAGGATGAGGGTTTCCCCTTCGTGAACCTGTTCGACGGTGACCTGGGACAATTCGGGCTCATCCTGTGAGGCATCCCAGGCCGAGAGGTAGAGCCCCGGTGAGCTCCGTGAGCCCAAGGGATTCAAGGCGTAGCGATAACGTCCGGCACCAGCAAAGATATGGGTCAGCCTGCCATGGGCGAACGATCCTCGCATGTCCACCCTGAAATCCATGGAACGGGTAGGTTGGTTGAGGGCTGGATTTTCCCGCGACAACTCACGATACCGGATGCCACCCTGCCATACGCTCGCCACGGCAAAGTGGTCGTCGGTGAGGATAACATGGGTGTGACGCCGTTCCGAGCCCTCACGGCCGAACATGTAGTAACCACTCCATAGAGGATTGGGCCCGGTCCAGCCCATGCCGGTGACATGGTGGCCTCTCGTTCGAGGGTATATGAACGGCGCGTCGGTCTCCGCGGGGTATGTGCTGGTACTGCTGGTGACCAAGTCGCGCCAATCCAGCGTGTCCGGATGCAGATCGGTAAAGTTGATACGCAGCCGGTCGCCAACCACCTGCATCAGGCAATTCGTTCTTGGATGCGTCACCGTCTGCCGGGCCTTCGGTTCGCCGGTGGCCGGATCCAGGGCCCAGACGAGGATGCCCTGATGGATACTCCCGTGCCGGCCGGCGGCGACATAGAGGGTGCCGTCAAGCAACACCGGACTGGAATTGACCGGGTGGGTGCTTTCCAGTTGCTGATAGACGTTGTGCAGGCGTTCGTAGGGCGCGGCGAGAAAAGTCCAGATCACCGAGCCATCTTCCAGGTTGATGGCCGAGACCGTGCCGTCGTTGACCCCGACAAAAGCGACATTCCCCGCCAGGGTGGGCGGGGCGGTCACCCGACCGCTGAGCCGGGTGGCCCATCGCTGGCTTCCGTCGGCCAGGTCCAGGCAGATCAGCTCGTGCCGCTCCGGCACCGCCACCAGCACGCGTTGGCTGTCGGCCACCGGCTGGGTGACCACCCCGGGGCTGACCCCGCTTAAAGCCCACGTCGAGGGAATCGCTCCCTGCGGGCTGGAAACATCGATTTGCGCCGTCCAGGCCGGTTCCAGCTTCGCCGGGCCGTCGGCGGCCCGCCAGGCCCGGCGGCTGAAGTCCCCCCGGAAGGTGGGCCAGTCGGCCGGCGCGGCATCCCGCACGCCATCAGCGCGGCCCCGCACCAGCAGGCGCCGGTCGTCGGGCAGGATGTCGGGGAAGTGCTCCTCACGGGCCATGGCGACAAGATCGCCCAAATGCCGCGGTGGATTTCCGGCAGGCCGCGTGTACAGCATGTTGTTGGCCGGCTTCTGCGCGAAACCCATATACCCCTGTTCGACGAGCCTCGAAGCCCATTCTTCGCGGATGCTGCCATCGTAGGAGACAAAGGTGCCGTCTCCGAGAAGCCATCGGGTGTTGGCGGCGGTCCAGAATATCGTGTGACGGGGTTCAAAATCGGGCTTCAACCGGATCGACCCTCTCTCCAGAACCTCGCCCGTGCGTAGGTTGAAGATGACGGTGCCGGAGGTGTGGTGGTACATAATCGTATCCCCATTCACACTCATGCCGGTATTGTCCGATCGAAGATGGATCCCGATGAAATCCTCTTCTCCCACGCGCTTGAAGTGCTCTTTGCCGGTGGCCGCATCCAGTGAAACCATGATATTCATATCCGGGTTCTGACGCGATCTACCCGGCGGATGCAGGTGGCTGGCGGCCACCACTGCTCCGAAGTCCGCAATCAGGTACCAGATGGGGCGGCCCTTCACCCCGTCGTAGCGCCAGCGCTGCTCGCCGGTGGCCGCGTCCAGGCCGACGATGGCCGCGGCTGGCTTGGCGTTGTTTTTGAAGTCGTGCTGGCGGTCCAGGATGTACTCGTCGGTCGAGGTCAGCACCACCGCCACGATCTTGCCATCGCTGGCCACCTGGTAGGTGCATTCGTCATCGGCGAACCGCTTCTCCCAGAGCAGTTCGGTGCCGTCGGCGCTGAGCGCGCGCACGGTCTGGGCGACGTCCACCTGATACACCCGCTTTCCGTCGCTGACGATGTGCCGGGTCCCGGGATAGACGAACGGCCCTAACGAGCGGACCTCCCGGCTTTTCAGCCGTTCGCTCCACTGAATGTGGGGCAGGCGCTCCTCGATGATCTCTCCGGTAAGCAGGTCGTACGTCATCATCTCCAGCTCCCGGTCCGAGGTATCGTCGCTGCGGGGCGCGAACAAGCGGTGGCCATCGGTAAAGATGTCAAAGTCCCAACGCTTGGCGTGACGATCTCCCAGCGTTCGCGGGATTCTCCAGCGGACCACGCCGGAGAACGGATCGTAGGCACGCGCCCCAGGCGGTCCGTCGCGACGGGTGAGTTCATGTGGCTGATTTCCCCCGCCCCGATGGTAGAGCACCCGATCCGTAATGAGAATTTCACCGCCACTCGCAACCCGGCCAGCCGCGAGAAACTGGATGCTGTTGGGCGGCTCAAGGGTGTCCCGGCTCAGGCGATTGCCGGTGCCGTCATAGTTATAGGCCAGCCACACGTCCATCCCCTCCGGGCGGGGCTTGCGGATCTCCTGTCCATCCACCAGGGCGAAGCCGTGGCCGGGGTTGATGACGCGCCTGACCTCTTCCTCGCCCAGTCGCCCGGCTGTCGCGGCATCAAGGACCAGCGCGTTCACCTTGTTGGAGGGAAAGGGCAGTTCATCGGGATTGAGCCAATGGATGGCGTCGGCGACCGGATGAACGCCCGCTTCAGCCAGGGCGGCATCCCATTGGGCCACCCGGGCGGCGTCGGCGCTGAGCGCCACCACCAGGTGCTTGCCCCCGGCGGCCAGTTCCGCCGCCAGAGAGGCATCCTCCGGCTCGACCAGCACCACCAGCCCGGCGTCGCCGCCCTCGCGGTTGGTGATGGTTTCCACATCGGCGGCCGTGGCCTGCGGGAAGCCGGCCAACAGGCCGAGGGTTAGGATGAGGGTCGCGGTCATGGATTTCATACGGCTTTTCATGGTCTGCTCCGTGGGTCAGGATTAGGGATGCCGCTCGTTTACGTCAGTCACTCAGCCCGCAGGTCGTAGGCGTAGATGCCGTGGGAGCCGCGGATGAAGATGCGGCCGTCGGCGATGGCGTGGGTCGTAAGCATCGGGTAATAGGAACTGGTCGTGCGGTGTGGGGGACTCCACAGATCGCCCAACGGCTCCACTCGGTTGCCGGTGGCCCGGAAATAGCGCAGGGAAGTTCGGCTATGGGAGGCATCGGTCTGCAAGATCAGCCGATCATCGAACCACTGCACATGGCCGGAGGTCGACCTGCCCACCCGGACCGTCTGGAGAATCCGGCCGGTCATCAGGTCGAGCACAAGCATATTCTCCCCGAAACGGCCTTCGAACAGGTAGACGGCATCGCCATGAACGATCGGTGTGCGGCCCCGGTGGGGGTTGTAGGTGTGCTCCTCGGGCAGTTCCCACGCACGCTCGGCGGCCCGCGCGGAAATGCGATAGGCGGCCAACTGGCACCGCTCGGCGCGGCGGTCGGGGTCGAGGTTCAGCAGCAGCATGTTCCGATCGCCCGCGAGGGTCATGGTGCGGGAATTGTTGCCCACATCCGTAAGTTCCCACTGAATCTCCCCGGTGGCGGCATCAACGCAGACGACACGTCCATCGACGTTGCCGCTGATGATGTAACTTCGCCCGTTGTAACGCCAGTGCAGGGGCGCGGCGGCCTCATGGCCCGCGTTCACGATGCGCCAGCGAACCTCCCCCGTCTTCGCATCGAGGGCGGTGATGTGGTCGCCGGAGAACACGGCCATGTCTTCGAGGGCCACCACGTGCAGGCCGCCGTTGTTGTTGTTCCATCTCATCTCGCCCGTCTTCGCATCGAGGGCCATCGTACGATTGCCCGTCCCGTGGAGGTACACGTTGCCGCCGCCGACGGCGACCTTGGCCGTGTACGCCCCCTTGGCATGCCCCGTGCCACGCCACGTGTGATACCGGCCACCGGGCACAACCGCTTTCCACACGGTCTGTCCCGTGGCCGCATCCATCGCCAGCACGACATCTTCACCGTCGAGTGCCCACATCTCGGCGCCGAGTACGCGGTTGCCTTCTTCGGCCTGCTGCTGGACGTAGTCGGGCAGCCTGCTGCCCGCAGGTCTGAAGTAGTATTGATAGACCAGCCCATCGGCGACCACCGGGCTCGAGCCGCCGCCGGCCGGCCCGCCACGCGTCAGGTATCGCGACACGTTGCGCTGCCCATACCGCATCGTCTGGCACCGCCCGGGCGGGGTGTGCTCGCTGGCCCAGACCAGTCGGGCATCCTCAAGACGGTCGACCAGTTCCCGGCCGCTGGGCGTTGCGGCGAAGTTGCCGTTCGGCCCGTTCCACGCCGGCCAGTCGAGACCCGCGCGCAGTGCCTCGGCCCGTCGCAACTCGTCGGCCCGCCGGACACGCAGTGCCGTCGTCCCCTCGACCCGTCGCACCGGCCCGAACGCACAGGCGTAGGCCCCGGCGATCACACCTTGCGCATCCACCGTCGCATCGATCCGATACTCAACGGTGAACGGCTCGGGACTGGCGATAACCGGGCTGTCGGGCGTGAAGTGAACCGAAAGCGCGCCTCTGAGGCGGCCGCCATCGATCCGCAGCCTGTCCACATCGACATCGAATCGATGCGGGAACCTCGGGCACATGGCCACACCGTCCCGGAAGCGGCCATCGGCGTAGCGCAGGTTGATGCCGAGCAGTCCATCGCGACCGCCGCGACTTTCGATGGCGCGCGGCAGCGACAGGGCATAGAGGCGCACATCGGCTGAGTCCCGCAATCCTTTGGCGAAGCCGCTCAGGGCGGCTCCGCCGATGTTCTCGTCCCGGAGCCGGCCATTGGCGAACCGGCCCACAACCTCGTTGTCGCTGACCTGGGCGCGAAGCTCAAAGGTGTAATGGCCATCCCGCGTGCGGGGGCCGCCACCGCTGACATTCACCTTGATGGACCCATGCAGTTGGCCGCCCTCGAAGGCCAGTTCCGCCTGTTCGACCTCGGCCCGCCACGTCGCGCTGCCCGGACTCCGCGGCACCATCGAGATGTTGCTCACCCGGTCACCGTCGATGTCGAACCGGAGGATGACGTACCGCGTGACGCTCAGATCGCCCAGGAGAAGATGGCCGCTCTCCAGCTCGAACCGCGCTGGCTTCGAATCGACCGCCGGGGCCTGCACCTCGCCTTCGATCCCGCCCTCGACCGGATCACCGTAGGCGAATGGGCGCACCTGATGTGGTCGCACGACCATCTCATCGGTGTCGTACACCAGCGAGTCGGTGCGGACACTGTAGCGGCCGGTGTAGGCACCCTTCACCTGCGCGCCATCAATGGGCACATCCAGTTCGTACACCGCCCGGTACAGCGGCCCGCCGCGCTCCACCGCCACCCATAGCTCGACCTCGCCGCGAAGCCGGCCGTCGCGAAGGCGCAGCGCGGCCATATCCACGTGCTCGGCGAGGTGGCCCGTCCGGTTCACCTGCGCCCAGCCCTGGCGGAAGCGGTCGCCCTGGTGGCCGAGGTGAAGCGTCACATCATGCCCACCGGGCAGCGCTTCGGGCAGCGTCACGCTGTAACGGGTGTAGTCACTCAATCGCTCGATCTGGGCCGTTACCCCGGCCCGGGTGCTGGCAGCGCCGAAGCTGAGGATTGCGACGGCCAGCACGGCAAGCATCGTACGGTGGGTCATCACTGGCTCCTGTTTCATCTCAAGGGCGCGGTTGTCGGTGTTGGCGGCGCGCCGTTATGCCGCTGTGGATACGAACCACGTCATCTTCCGTCCGGCCCCGGCAGGGCCTTGAGCACCACATCATCCAGCGCCGTGCGCGAGCGCATGCGCGGGCGATCGAAGTGGATGCGGAACGTATGGCGATCCGCGTGGTCGATCCCGGAAAGGGCGACCACGATCCGGCGGGCGTTGCCCACGTGCCCGCCGAGGAAGAACGATTCGGCATCCGCCGCCTCCGGCTCGGCCGACTCGTTGGCGGTTTCGAACACATCGAACCGCAACGGGTGCTCGGTCTCGTCCTCGCCCTTGAACATGGTTACCGACACGACGTGTCCCGCCGCGGCGTGGCTTTGCCGTGTGGTGACGGTGAAGGTCAGGGTGTCGAGCCGCTCAAAGGCCGCGAGGCCCTCGACGGTGAAGTCGTAGTAGCTCGGCCGGTCACGGTCGACGATGGCCTCTCCGGCCTCACCGCCGAGCGAGCCATCGAAGTAACGGTCCGGCGGCGGAAAGAAGCCCGGCTGCATGAACCGCCCGGCCTCGACCCGCCGATGCGCTGTCGAGGGCGCAGCGCGGTCGTCGGCATGGTTGAAATCGTAGGTCACCACCGTCACCGGCTCCGGTGCCCCCGCCGGCTTCCCGCCAAGGATGCTCGAAGCGCCCGCGGCGACAACCAGGCAGACCGTCAGCGATGTGATTCGCGCATAACGCATCATTCCTGCTCCTTGCGAAGGTCGTAGCAATAGATGCCGTCCGTGCCGCGGAGGAAGATGCGGCCATCGACGATCGGGTGTGCCAGGACACGCCGGTAGTAAGCCGATGTCTGGTGGTGCGGCGGATTCCAGAAATTGTGGATGGTTCGGAAATGGTCCGGCCGGGCGTCGTACATGCGTTGCCAGGTTCGACTATGGGTGGCATCAAGATCGAGAAACAGGCGGTCTTCAGCCCAGACCATGGTTGATGCGCTGCCGCGCCGCCGATCATCCCGGGCCAGCACCCGCCCGTTTCGTGGATCGATCAGGGTAACACCCGAATCGAGTTGGGCATAGACGATGCCATCGTTGATGACCACGGGCCGCCCGTCGATTCCGCCCAGTTCGTGGGAAAGGCTCCAAGCCTCCTCGAAGCCTTCGGCATTGATCCGGTAAGCGGCCAGATACGGCCCATCTTCCGAGCGCCGCTGCAACACGAGCATGTCATCGGCGACGGCCAGGTCGTAACCGGTGGTCCGGGCATCCTCGATCCGCCAGGCGACCTCACCGGTCGCCGCATCGACACAGACCACCTGGCCGTCGGTGCCGTGCGGGGAGAGGATATAGGTCTGGCCGTTGTGGCGCCATGGGACTGGCGTGGCGGCGGTGGCACCGCTGTTTCGGGCATGCCATCGCCGCTCGCCCGTGGCCACATCGAATGCGATCAGGCCGCCGCCAAAGTCGGGTGCGATCAGCAGATCGTCGACCACGATGCGCGATGCGCCGCGCGTGGGCGAGCCGCCGACCATGGCCTGGTTCTCCATCGCTTCGGCCCGTCGCCGTGCCGCGCCCCGCGCCCAGGGAAGCGGTTGCTCCCAGAGCCGCTCACCGGTGGCCGCGTCCAGCGCGTAGATCCAGCCGCTGGTGCCCATGGCGAAGACGCGTCCATCGGCGACGGCGGGTGTGGAGGTGTATGTGTCCTTGCCCGGCTCCCAATAGATGCCGCCCTTGTGATACGTGGTCTTCCACAGCGTCTGTCCGGTCGCCGCATCAACGCAAAGCACGATGTCATCAGCCTTGGTCCGCCATTGACTGGGTACGACCCTGCGACCGAGGGCCGTCTCGCGGCGGATGTAGGTCCACAAGCCGGCCTCGCCCACCGGTCGGAAGTAGAACAGGTACACCCGGCCGTCGGCGACCACGACGCTCGATCCGCCTCCGGTCGGGCCTCGATCCAACTCGCGACGAACGTTGCGCTGGTGGTAACGGGTGATCTGCGACCGTGCGCCGGGCGTGGGGCGGCTGACCCAGTCCAGACGAGCTTCATCGAGCGAATCGACCAGTTCATGTCCCGCGCGCTGGGCGGCGAAGGCGCCATTGGGCCCGTGCCACGTTGGCCAGCCCAGGTCCTCGCGCACCGCGTTTCGGGCGCGGATGGTCCGGGCATCTTCCACACGAGCGGCGGCAGTCCCTTCAACTTCGTTTCGTTTGCCGTAGGTGGTCTTGTACGTCCCGCCCAGACTGTAGTTGAAACCTCGCCACCCCCGGCCCAGCCAGGTATCGACGGCATAGGTCACCGTCAGCGGCTCATCGCCGGGAAGGAACCCGCTGCCGGGATGAAGATGCACAACCACGTCGCCCCGCATGTGATCGCCGCGGATTTCAAGACCCAAAGCATCCACCCGGCTCAATCCGCCACCGCCCCGACCAATGGCGAACGCATCAGACCACTTGCCTTCGCTTCGATCAAGCTGCAACACCAGGTCCTCGGTGTTCTCGATGGCGCGGCGGAGCCGAATCACATAGATCGCGTTGCCGGTGTGGATCGGACGCTGGATCAACGTCTCAATGGTGCCACTGAAGTTGTTGGCCGGAATCGGCACATCCAGATGGTGGTATTTGGAGCGAAGCGTACCCACCACCGTATTGCCCTGCATGCGGCCATCAAGAATGAAGGTATAGGTGCCCGACTTCACATGGCCGCGGTAACCGGGCGGGATCGGATCATCGCCGAACTCGGTGATGCCTGAAGCGTCACTGGATTCGACCTCGATTTCCACCTCGCCACGGATGCGCTGATCACCGATTTTCAGATCGGTCCGGCGAATCTCGGCCCGCCAGCTCCCTTCGTGAAGATCGGTGCCGAACACCTCCCCGCCACGCAATGCTCCATCGCGCACGCGCATGTTCAGTCCGACGCGCCGAAAGCGGTCGGCCGGCCCCCCGATGAGCACCGAGCCGAGATTGAGTTCCAGTTGAAACTCGGAGGTGTCCGCCGCGCGATGCACGATCGATCCTTCGACACGACCTTCATATTTCTCGCCGTACGTGAAATAGCGCAAATCTTCACGGCTGACTTCAAGCGAGTCGGTCATGATGACCATGTGCTGACCTCGGATGCCGTACCACCCGCTGTACCGGCCAGCGGCCTCCCGCCCCTCGATGGCCATATCCAGCTCGTGAATCATGTCCGTCAGATGTTCATCGCCGGGCAACTGGACTTGGGAACGCACCTCGCCTCGCAGGCGGTTCCCCTCGACGCGAAGCCCGGAAGCATCCACCTTGTTCCAGAGCTGCTTCCCATCAGGCAGGCCGGCCCATGCATGGCCGAAGCCGCCATCATCGTGACCAAGATGCAGGACAAGATCGCGGTCACCGGGCAGCGCTTCGGTCAGCGTCACCGTATAACGGGTGTATCGCTCGGGCCGCTCGATCCGAACTTCTTCGGCCAGCAGCCGGGGTGGATCAGCATGGACCGGTCCGCTTGAAACGCCAGGCAGCAGCGCGGCCAGCAGCATGGCGATCGGCATATACAGCAATCCCATCGTACCTCGACGTTGATTGCCTGATGGTTTCTGATCAAACATGACAACTCCTTGCGGTTGCTCGGTGAACAATCCTTTTCATCATTCCGGCGGCGTGTCCCAGGTCGCCTCAACGCGCGAGCGAAGCGTCAGGGGCTCACCACCGCATTTCATACCGGCCGAAGGGCAAGTGGGACCGCGCCTCTGGGCTGCGACGACGAAGACCTGGCTGACTAAACGGTGCCAGTGCGACTTTATTACTTGGCCAAAAGTCTCGGACCGAGCGCCTTGCCGAAGATTTGCAGTGACGCGACTTCATCGCCGCGAATCACTCCTTCCTTCGTCGCAAACTATTGATAGCGCGACGGAGATTCGATAATTCGGCGATCGTGCTGTCGGTCGTGTTCAAACGCATAGGCGGCATGACCCCAACGCAGTACCGCCGCGTTGCGAACCTGCCGAGCCGAAAAGAATCCGCACGAAGAAGATCGACTGCTTGATGCCCTTGCTGCTGAAAGAGAAAAGGGACTGGTTCGGCGAGCGCGCCCGGTCACCAACAAACAAGCCGCGACCGCCGGGGGCGGCACGTCGCGACTGGCGATGACTCATATGATCGCGGGCACACCTCGACGATCGCGGCCTGGGGGTTCTGCTTACATCAGGAACTTGAAATGCGTTGAACAGCCAGCCGCTCGCCAGACCCCGGGGGCTCCCACCCCGCCCCCGCCCCCGGAAACGGGGCAAACCATCACGACACGTACTCACGCCGTCGAAGCAACAGCAGGCCGCCGAGGCCGAGCACCACCAAGCTCCCCGGCTCGGGGACGATGGTCATGTCCAGCTCATCAATCGACATGGCCAGGGTCAGAACCTCGAAGTGGGGCGCGCCATCGGGAATGACAAGGTCACTGATGATGTCAATCGCCACGCCGTATCCGAGGTAAACCCACGCATCGCCGATCGGCATGTTATCACCGGTCCACGACTTGGCATCTTGTTCAAGCGTCCATGGCATATGCGGTGGCTCCCACTGAGGGGGAAACGGTCCGAATGCATGGGTCTTCCAGCCATCGCCGGATCGCCACCATTCATCCGAATCGTCCCACAGGCCGACATCGAGGCGGAAACCATATGCGGTTTCCTCCGCGTTGTTGCTGTCCCATGTGAACGTATGGTCACGCTGGATGACTTCATCGTGCAGTGGGCTTGTCAACGTGGGTACGGGAACGAAGTCGCCGGCCTGAACGGGGTTCATCATGAACGTATAGTCATGTTCCACGTCATCGAGAAGAATCCGCATGGCCCACTGCCCGTTCATCCACGTCTGGAGTCCTTCAAGCGGGACATTGAAAGGGCGATAGGGCATGCGCCAATGGCGGTCGGGCTCAACCCGGTCCAATCCCGCGAATTCGCCGCCGGGCGACTTGAGCCACACCGCATCGGCACATGAATGAATATAGAGGTCACCCTTGTACCGGTATTCACCCTGCATCGGGCAGTAGAACTTCTCAGAAACCAGCTGGATAAAGCCGACATCCGCGGAAACAGCGCCGGGAATAGCCAGAAACAGCAACAGGAAAGGCAGAGTCAGGTAACGTTGCATGGTCAATCTCTCCCACAAGACTTGGAACCGCGAATCAAGTGAACCCCGCGGCCATTGGCCCCAGGCCCGCCCCACAGCCGGCTGGGGTCCATCGTCCGGTATGCTTTGCGGGGATCGCTCAGTTTCACAAGTAACAGGATAATTGTACCCTAAGTGTTCGTGAGTGCAAGGGCCGGCTTATTGCCCATGGTCTGGAAATGCGTATCCAATTGTCCCGCACTCACGATGAGCCAAAGCGCATCCCGACCATGGACACCTCCCGCCTGCGGAGGCACATTTTCAGGAGAACCCGATGGGTCAGTATCTGAGTCGTAGGGATTATGAAGAACAGATCGCCGCGAGTCGGGACGAGCGGATGGACTGGTGGCGAAGAGCGCGATTCGGCATGTTCGTGCACTACGGGCTTTACGCTCACTACGGCCGCAACGAGTGGGTCCAGGTGCTGGAGAATATCCCCGTCCCGGAGTATGAGAAGACGGCGGATGCGTTCGCGCCCCGGCCGGGTTGTCCTCGGGAATGGGCTCAACTGGCGGTTGAGGCGGGCATGAAATACATGGTGCTGACAACCAAGCACCATGAGGGTTTCTGTCTGTGGGATACGAAGATGACCGACTTCAACTCGGTCAAGCGCGGGCCCGGCCGCGACATCGTGGCCGAATATGTGGAAGCCTGCCGCGAGTTCGGGCTGAAGATCGGCTTCTACTACTCGCTGATGGACTGGCATCACCCCGACGGCTGGCGTTGCATGACCGACAGTGATGCGGCCGAGCGGTTCCGGCAGTTCACGCGCGGCTGCGTGCGGGAACTGATGAGCAACTATGGCCCGATCGACATCCTCTGGTACGACGTGTCACGTCCCTTGGAAAGCTACGACGGGTGGGGGTCGCTGGAGACCAACCAGATGGCCCGCCAACTTCAACCGGGGCTGATCATCAATAACCGCAGCAAGCTCGATGAAGATTTCGGCACACCCGAAGGGCACGTGGCGATCCAGGACCGGGACTGGGAAGCCTGCATGACGTTCAATGGCATCAGTTGGGGTTACGTGCCGTCCGACCAGGCAGCGCCGGACAGCTACAACGTCCGCGGCATCCTGCGCATGTTGCACACCGCCTGCGCGGGGTCGGGTAACCTGTTGCTGAATATCGGCCCGATGCCTGACGGGTCGGTTCCCGCCGAGGCGGTCGGGCCGCTCAGGCAGGTTGGGCGATGGCTTGAAAATTTTGGAGAGGTGGTCTATGGGCCCAGAGAGCGCGGCCAGCCCACGTGCTGCGGCTGGGCCAACGCCACCGTCAGCGGCAACAAGGTCTACCTCTGGACGCGTCTTTGGCCGGATGGGCCGGCAGGCATCGGCGGCTTCAAGACGGCGTTGAAGTCGGCCAGGCTCATCGGCGACGATCGCTCCATCGCGTTCGAGCAGCATGATGAAAGGATCATCCTGATGGATCTGCCGAAGGAATCTCCCGACCCGATCGCCAACCGTGCCGTGATCGAACTCGAGTTCACCGAGCCGCCCATCCACGCCATAGGCAGCCGGTATCGACATCTTCAGTGGTTGCAGTGATCGTTGGCGGCAGCTTGGTTATCCCCCGATAGCGACCGGTTCCCAACCCGGAGAGCTCGAATGTCAGGTAAGGATGTCCTCGGCGCTTTGGCGGCGTCGCCGACTGACCAGAAAATGACGACGCCGAACCCTTCCACCCCCGCCATTGCCCGGTCACCCGCCTTTGAGCGTGTCATGCGCGAGCGGGACTGGTTGATCGGCGCGGTCTACTTTCAGCCCGGCGACATCGACCCGGACCGTCTTGAATACGAGTTTGTCCGGATGAAGTCGCTGGGCTTCAACGCCGTCCGTTTCTACCACGCGGTCCCGCATGAGACTGAACCGGGCGTGGTTGACTTTGCCCGCAGCGCCCAGTGGATGGCGGCGGCAGAGCGGGCGAATATCCGCGTCATCCAGCACCTCGAATGGTTCTTCGTCAGTGATGCGCTGCTCGATCGTGAGGGCATCGACCGCGAAACCTTCGAACGCAGCCACGGCGACGACCCGCGCTACCGCCGGGTGATCGAGGCGCACCACCGACCGGTCATCGAACGCTATCGCGACCATCCGGCCATGTACATGTGGGGCGTGCTCGGTGAGCCTGAGGTGGGCCCGGCCCATCTGAATCCGGAAAATTACCACCGCTTCGGCGCCTGGCTGCGCGGCAGGTACGGCTCACTGGAGGCGCTCGACAACGCGTGGAACCTTTACCCCGACCGAGGCCGACTGATCGTGCCCTCGTTCGATGAGGCGTGGCGGGCACTGGCCGGACTGTACGCCCAGGAGAAGATCAGCGGCGTGCATCGCGCGATGATCAATTACGGCGCAGCGCGCGATTTCATCGCCTTTGCCACGGATCACTCCTTCAG
>JAFIFY010000150.1 GCA_020831765.1 Phycisphaeraceae bacterium
CATCCACAGTCACGGCAGCTACTTCATCCGTCAACGCTCGATCACCTGCCCGCCGGTGTACTACCACCAGCCCCGCGTGATCCATCGCCGGCCGGCCTACGTCTGCTACCCCGTCCACCGGGTCCACCGCCCCGTCCGCCACCGCCCGGTCTGCGGCACCTCCATCCGCGCCACTCACCGAGGCTCCAACTTCAGTGTCGGTGTCTCGTTTCGATTCTGAGTTCAGCGGGCGGTGATGATCCGCGATGAACAACAGCGCGGCCGATGGCCCCGGCCTACGCAACATGCGCCTTGGCCTTCACAGTTCTCCCTTGAACGCTTTGTCGAGGATGGAGGGCAACAGGGCATCGAGTTCGGCGGCGGTCTTCTGTTGGAGGGCTTTGAGCCGGTCCACGTTGGCCTGCAGGCCGTCCAGGTAGGTGACGATGCGACGCTGTTCTTCAACCGGTGGCAGCGGCATCGCAAACGAGGCGATATGCCCCTGGTTGATCTTCCAGATGCCCGAGGTCGTTTTCGCTGCGTCCGTTATGTGACGCCGCATCAACGGACTGTTCCAACAGGCTACGAAGAACTCGGGCAGCCAGCCGCTACCATCCAACGGAACACGGATGAACAGGTCAGGGAAGATCGTTCTGCCGTCCTCACAGAGAGCGAGGGCCGCACGCCCCACCAAGTCTTTGCTGCCGTTCCCCCTGAGGACGTACACATCACCTTTGCGAACAAGGTACTCTGTGGCCTCGGTCCTGAACATCGGAACAGGCTTTGAGTCAGTCAGGTCAAGCTGGCCGTCTTGCATCGCGGACAGCCTCAGGCAGCGAACACCACCCGGATGCCCCATCTCCTTGAGCGACTTCCCATTCTTCAAGGCCTTGCGTCCCAACGCTTGCTCCACCGTCACCTCTCTATCGTTCGCAACAAATACCTGCCGACATGCTGCTGCATACATGACGTTGACTTCGTCTAGCGAACGCACCCGCAAGCCGTGGGCCTCATCGATCCTGGCGGCGAGGTGTTCGATCTTCGCCACGATCCGCCGCTGCTCCTCCAACTCTGACGGAAGGGCTGGCTCGTCGCCTCCGCCCCCACTTTCGATCCAATCCAGATATTTCGCCACTGCATTTTGCACGTCAGCGGGCGGGCACGGCACCTCATGACCAAGGAAGTCTTTCCGCCGCAAGTGCATCATCCCAATGCCCACGACATTCTGCTGCATGGCATCGAAGGCCGCCTCGATGGCGTGACGGATGTAGCTTCGGACGTGACCATTGGTTTCAGTGACCTTGAAGATGTGCTGGTTGAGGATCCCTTCGGGGCCTGGCCACAGGATTGACTTGAACGAGGCAGACCATGACACCAGGAGGTCGCCGGTCGAAACGTGGTAGCGTTGAGGGAACTCTTCGTCGGTTTTGATGAACTCCGAGGCCGGGTCGCTGATGTTGCTGATTCGGATGATCGGCTTGTCACCCATCTCCAGGCGGCCACGGTCATAGCTGGTGCCGTTGACGAACTCCGCCATGTTCCCAAGTTGACGGCTTGGATACCGCTTCGAAAGCCCCTTTGCCAGAACAAGTCGAGCCGCTGCCAAGACAGGCGGCTTACTCCATTTACCGTTGTTCAGCTTGCGGATCAGGCTCACAGCACCCCCTCCAGTTTGGCCTTGAGCTGCGCCATGCTGCCCTGAAGGCGCAGGCACTGCCAGCCATGCTTCTCAACCACCTTGCACACGACCTTGCCGCTGATCTGCTTCATACGACGATTTCAAGAATACGGGCCTCCTGCTCATTCGCGGGAGGCTGAATATCAACGGCCAAGCTCCCCTCGACGGCTTCGTAGAGGTTGGCCAGCAACTCCTCGAACGTGTCGCCCTGGGTGGCGCAGCCGGGCAGGCTGGGCGCCTCGGCCCAGTAACCGCCTTCCTCGGCATCGTGGACGACGACCTTGAGTTTCATCGCGAGGTCTCCAGTTCGGCACGGATTTCGGACACCAGTTCGATTATACGCCGCTCCTTCTCCAGGATGTCCGCCGCAAGCTGCTCGGGCGGGAGGTGTTCGAGGGCTTCGGTGCTGTTGGGGTTCTTCACATCGAGGTTGGCGGCGATGAGATTGCCCTGTTCATCGTACTTGAGCACATCCTCGACGGGGACTTTCCAGGCGTGGTCGTTTTCCCGTCGGCGTTTGGCGCCCCCGGAGCCGAACCACTTGATGCAGTCGGCGAATTCCTCGAACTGCATGGGTCTGGTCTTGGTGTAGTTCTTGCGGCCCTCGGGCAGCGGAAGCTGGTAGTACCAGATGTGCCGCGTCGGGCCGGAGCGGTCGAAGAAGAGCAGGTTCGTCGGGATGGGGGTGTAGGGAGCGAAAACGCCGTTGGGCAGGCGGACGATGGTGTGGAGGTTGAAGTTCTTGAGCAGGTCTTCCTTGATGCGGGCGCAGACGCCATCGCCAAAGAGCGTGCCATTGGGCACGACCACCGCCGCGCGGCCGGGGGCGCCGTTGTTCTTCTCGGGGCGCTTGAGCAGGCGCATGATGAGCTGGAGGAACAGCAGCGCCGTTTCGGAGGTCTGCCGGTCGGCGGGGAAGTTGTTCCTGATGCCGGTCTCCTCCTCGCCGCCGAAGGGCGGATTGGTGAGGATGACATCCACGCGGTCGCGGTCGCCGATCTCGGTGATCTTGCGGGTCAGTGAGTTGCCGTAGGCGATGTCGGGGTAGTCCAGGCCGTGCAGCAGCAGGTTCATCTGGGCCAGCATGTAGGGCAGCGGCTTGGCTTCCTGGCCGCGAATCGAGGCGTGCTGCAGGGTGGCGCGGTCCTGGGTGGTCCTGACCTGCCGCGAGAGGTGCTCGAAGGCCTCGTTGAGGAAGCCGCCGGTGCCGCAGGCCGGGTCGAGAACGGTTTCGCCAAGCTGAGGGTTGGTGACGGCGACCATGAACTGAACGACGGGGCGCGGCGTGTAGAACTCGCCCGAGTCGCCGGCGGCGTCCCGCATCTCCTTGAGCATGGATTCATAAAGGCGGCTGAGGGTGTGCAGCTCCTCGGACGAGGTGAAGTGGATGCCATCAACCTTGTTGATGACATCGCGGAGCAGGTAACCGGACACCATGCGGTTGTGGACGCCCTCGAAGACGCGGGCCACGACCTCGCGCCGGCTGCGGCCGTTGGCGGACTGGAGCGACCGCAGGTAGGCGATCAGGCCGGGGCCTTTGGCGCCGTCGGGCCGGACGGCTTCTTCCTGGTTGATGAAGGCGATCAGCTCATCGCCGGTGATGCCATCGTGCTTCGCCGCCCAGTCGCGCCAGCGGTAAGGTTTTTCGATGACCGGCTTGTACTTGCCGCCACCACCGCCGCGCCCGCCCCCGGAACGATGGCCGGCGAGTTGGGCTTCCTGCTCGCCGAGTTTCTCCATGTCATCGAGAAACTTGAGAAACATGATCCACGTCAGCATGGGCAGCCGATCGAGATCGCCATTGAGCCCCTTGTCCTTCCGCATGATGTCCCGGGCGGATTTGATAATCGAACCCAGTTGCTGAGCGGTGGTGAGGGGGTGGTCGGGTTTGGGGGTGCGATTTCTTGCCATTGTCAGGACTTGACCTGTGTACCCTTTGAACTCGCCTTGATCTTCTCTTCGGAAATCTTCTGCCCAGCCGTGATCAGGCGCTTATCGACCACGGCGTATCGCACGGTAGCCTTTGCTTCCTCAGGGGAATATCCCGATAGGCTGGAACGGGCAGCGATAGAATGCCTCTTCTGGTCATTTGCCTTCATTTTCCGATTCTCCCGTTGTGGTAACATGGTCAATTAAGTTCGTCTGCATCCGACTCAATACGATTGCCAGGGTGTCACTAATGATGCCACCAATATGGTATAGAGCGCATTCCTCGAGTTCATCGTGGTAATCGGTCGGTTTGTCAATAAAGTCGTAGGGACACGGTAGCCTTCCAAAGAAGTTGACCTTGGGCGAGTCAAAAGCCAGAAAGCCGATTATTGTATCGTGGTCCAGCCTGATCGGGAACACGAGTACACTGCGATACCATAACTTGTAATCATTCCCGCGACTGTTGACATATCGTGGCTGCGAGCAAAGATCACCACACGCGAAGCACCGTAGTTTGGGCCAATGAGTTTTTCCGTCACTGTGACCTGTCAACGCCGCGAAGACAGAATTGCCGGTTGCGCCAGAAAAATCTAAGCGTACTGGTCGTCCATCCGAGTTCTTTGAGCGTATCCATGTTGCGAGTCTTACCTGATCATCGCTTACAAAGAGCTTAATGCATCCGCAGAGCTTGTGTGTGTCACGTGGCTCGCTGAGCGTGTAGGCTATCATCTCGCATGCGGCGTCAAGGTAGTTGGATGCGATGCGGGAGCAGAGCACGGCGGCATGCTCCGGGTCTTGGGCATTTATATCAATTTCGCGTAATTTGTGGATTAGTTCCTTATGAAGATGTCGATACGCGTTCAGCGGAACTCTGAGCTTCAAGCGCGCATAAAGTCGCTGAAGTCCCGTGAGCTTGGAAAGCCACGGTGCCATCTTGATGAACCACTGAACGATTTGTATCGCAAGATCGAACGTCACCTGGCCTCCGGATCGCCTTTATAGAGGGACTGTTGAAGAGAAAGTATTGCAGACCTAAGCCTTTCACCACCACCAAAGCTGGCGATGATCTCACCCACATTCCCCCGCTCGCTGATCGGCGGCACCTTCAGCGCATCGGGAATTTTGAACTGCTCGATCCCGTGCTCGGCGTACTTGTCCAGCAGGTCGTTGAGGATCGCTTTGGCCTCGGGGCCGTACTGGTCGAACAGGTCCTGCTTGTTCTTCCGCAGTCGTTCGGCCCGTTCCCGACGGGTTCGCAGGGGTGCGTTGAAGGCGACGTGGCACAGCAGATCGAAGGGGTCGGCTTCCCTGTTTCCGGGGGCGACCTGCTCGGCCAGGTGGTCGAAGTCCACGCCGCGCTCGGCGAGCTTTTCGATGACCGCCTGCCGGTCGTCGGGCAGGCACCAGGCATCGCGCAGTTCATCGGGCGTGGGGAAGAGGCTGCGGACCATTTCAGCAGTGTAATCGGTGTACTGGATCACGCGTAATTGCTTGCCGCCGGCGTCGAGCTCGTAGACCACCTGGTGGGCGATCTCGATGCTGCCGCCATCCACGTAGAACTTGCGTCGCCCCGGCTCGGGCGGATCGATGACCCGGCCGTCGCCGTCGATGATGGCCTGATCGTCCCCGGCTTCTTCATCGTCGCAACGGTCATCCACCTGGGCTTTGTCGTCTTCGATGACCTGCTCATCGACGATATCGCCCTGATCGTCGATGGTGGTTTCGGTCAGGAGGGTCGGGTCGCCGTCGAATTCCGGGTCGGCGAAGTGGCTGGTGGCCGAGCCGGTGTAGTCGAGGATGGTGAAGTAGAGCTTGCCGTTGTCCTGGAAGACTCGCGTGCCCCGGCCGATGATCTGTTTGAACTCGCTGATGGAGCCGACGACCCGGGTGAGCACGATGTTCTTGACCATCGGGGCATCCACGCCGGTGGTCAGTAGCTGGGAGGTGGTGAGGATGACCGGCGTGTCGGTTTCAACGTCCTGAAAGTCGCTGAGGTGGCTTCTGCCGACGTTGCCCTCGTCGGCGGTGACCCGGCAGACGTAGCTGGGGTATTGCCGGGCCAGGTCGCTGTTCAGATTGGTCAGCAGCTTGCGCATCTCTTCGGCGTGTTCCTGGTCGACACAGAACACGATGGTCTTGGCGAAGCGGTCGGTCCGCTTGAGGTAGTCGGTCAGATGGCGGGCGATGGCTTGGGTTCGGGCACGGAGGGCGACGATTTTTTCAAAGTCCTTGGTGTGGTATTCCTCGTCGGGTATCTCGCGGCCGAATCGGTCCAGCTCTCCCTCGGTGGGGCGCCAGCCGGCGGCGTCGGCGGTGGTGATGATCCGGTGAACCCGGTACGGGGCGAGGAAGCCGTCCTCGATGCCCTGGCGGAGCGAGTAGGTGTAGATCGGGTTGCCGAAGTACCGGTAGGTGTCGCGGTTGTCGTCCCGCAATGGGGTGGCGGTCATGCCGAACTGCACGGCGGGCTGGAAGTATTCGAGGATTTCGCGCCACGAGCTGTCGGCCCGTGCCGAGCCGCGGTGGCACTCGTCGACGATGACCAGGTCGAAGAAGTCGGGGTCGAATTCCTGGTAGAGGCCCGGCCTTCGTTCATCCCGGGCGATGGCCTGGTAGATGGCGAAGTACATCTCCCGGCTCTTGACGATCCGGCCGTTCTCGATCTTGTAGCGGGCGTCACCGAACGGGCTGAAGGTCTTGTCCTTCGGATCATCGATCAGGATGTTGCGATCGGCCAGGTAGAGGATTTTCGGTCGGCGGTGCGGCTCGCCCCGGCGGTTCCAGCGGCTGTTCCACAGTTTCCAGCAGATTTGAAAAGCAGTGACGGTCTTGCCGGTCCCGGTGGCCATGGTCACGAGGATGCGTTGCTTGCCCTGCACGACCGCCTGCACCACCCGGTTGATGGCCACATCCTGGTAGTAGCGTGGGGTTCGGCCGGGCAGCGGGTGGAAGGGGGTGAGCAGCTTGTCCGCCTGCTCATCGGCCAGACCGTCCGCCTGCTGGTATCGCCGCCAGAGCGCGGCGGGGGTGGGAAAGCTGTCCAGGTCGCGCTCGGTGCCCCGGGTGAAGTCGAACTCGACAATGCCTTGGCCGTTGGTGCTGTAGGCGAACTTCAGCCCGAGAATCTGGGCGTAGTCCTTGGCCTGGCCAAGCCCAGCGCCGGGGGTTTTGTAGTCGGCCTTGGCCTCGACCACCGCGAGCGGGAAGTCGCGGTTGTAGCGGAGGAGGTAGTCGACCCGTTTCCGCCTGCCCCGCCGGACGGTCTTGCCGGTGACGATGATGCGGCCGTCGGTGAAGGTTCGCTGTTCGGTGATGGAGTGGGGATCGATGTCCCAACCCGCTTGCACGAGCTTGGGGAGGATGTACTCTCGGCAGGTGTCCGCTTCATTGGCCATGCACGTCCCCCGCGGGCGTTTCGAGGCCCGTGGTTCGTAATCGTGGTAAGTCTACATCAAAACCGGGGTTGGGCATGGCGTTCAGCCGCGCGGCGATGGGGCTTGGCGGGTTGGGCGATCTGTTAGCATGTCCGGCGGTTTTTCGGTGCGGGAATCAACCTGGGAGTTTGCCTTGACTGATGATCCGATGAGTCGATTTCAGTGTCCGCTGGTGGAGCGTAATGCTTCGGCGGTGATGTTGGAGATATGGTCGCCACGCAGGAAGTTCACCACTTGGCGGAAGCTCTGGCTGGCGTTGGCCGAGTCGCAGCGGGAGTTGGGGCTTTCGATCACTTCCGGGCAGATCGAGGCGCTGCGGGCGCATCTGGAAGACATTGACTTTGGCCGCGCGGCCGAGCTGGAGCGCAAGCTGCGCCATGATGTGATGGCGCATGTCCATGCTTATGGCGAAGTCGCGACCGAGGCGCGGGGCATCATTCATCTCGGGGCCACCAGTCAGTTTGTCAACTGCAACACCGAATTGCTGCTGATGCGCGAATCGCTGGATGTGGTCTGCCGGAAGACGGCGGCGGTCATTGATCGGCTTGCGAAGTTCGCGGTGGAGTACAAGTCGCTGCCGACGCTGGGCTTCACTCATTTCCAGCCGGCCCAGCCCGTGACCGTGGGCAAACGGGCGGCGCTTTGGGCGCATGACCTGGTGCTGGCGCTGGAAGACCTTGAACATCGGCGCCAGACGATCGGCTTTCGCGGCGTCAAGGGCACGACGGGCACACAGGCATCGTTCCTGGCGCTGTTTGATGGCGATCACGACAAGGTGCTGCAACTGGAAACGCTGGTGGCGCGGCGGATGGGCGTCGAGCCGGGACGCATTTACACCATCACGGGCCAGACATACCCGCGCGTGGTGGATGTGTATGTGCTCTCTTCGCTTGCGGCGCTGGCCGCGGTGGCGACCAAGATCACCAACGACATCCGCATCCTGGCCGGCCGCAAGGAGCTTGAAGAGCCATTCGAGGCCGACCAGATCGGCTCCTCGGCGATGGCCTACAAGCGCAATCCGATGCGCAGTGAGCGTGTGGCCGGCCTGGCGCGGTTCGTGATGAGCATGGTGCAGAACGCCTGCATGACCGCCGCGGGTCAGTGGCTGGAGCGGACGCTGGATGATTCGAGCAACAGAAGACTGAGCCTGGCCGAAGGGTTCCTGGCCACGGATGGCTTCCTGGACCTCTTGATCAACATCAGCGAGGGCCTCGTCGTGTATCCGGCGACGATCGGCCGCAATCTGGAGGCCGAGCTGCCCTTCATGGCCACCGAGGAAATCCTCATGGCCGGGGTTCGGGCGGGCGGCGACCGGCAGGAACTGCACGAAGCGATCCGGCGACACAGCCAGGCCGCGGCCCAGAGGGTCAAGGCCGAGGGCGGAGATAATGATCTGGTCGAACGGCTGCGCGGCGATCCGCTCTTTGCCGGGCTGGACCTCGAAGGGACGCTGGACCCGGCACGGTTCATCGGCCGGGCACCGGAGCAGGTCGAAGAATTCGTCGAGAGCATCGTCGAGCCGATCCGGCTTCGATATCCCGATCTGGGCGGGATGCGGGCCACGGTCGCGGTATAAGATCATCCGCATGCAAGACCTCTCGGCCGACTATCTCGAACCCTATGTCCGATCCCAGGAACGCCATGGGTCGGGCTTCGATGTGACGCTCTGGGCGAGCCCGATGACGCAGCGCCGGCGGTTTGAAGTGATGGCCGCGATGGTCGAGCTTGAGGGCAAGAGGGTGCTGGATGCCGGATGCAGCCGGGGCGATTTCGCCCAATGGCTGCTGGAAGTGGGCATCCGATTCCGGGAGTACGTCGGCATCGATGCCCTGCCGGAGGTCATCGACTTCGCCAATGACCAGAAGCTGGCCCGCTGCCGGTTCATGCAGGCCGACATCCTCAAGCATCCGGGCATCATGGCCGAGCACAAGCCGGAGGTGATCTGCATCAGCGGAACGCTCAATACCATGTCATTCCGCACCGCGCTTCAGTTTCTCGATGCCGCATGGCGCGCCGCCGGCGAGACGCTGATCTTCAATTTCCTGAGCGATCGGCACGGGCCCGAAGCCCCGGTGCAGACCCATCCAGCGCGAAGGTTCAACACGCTCAAGCTCCTGGACTGGGCATTTCGCCGGACACCAGAAGTCGCATTCCGCCAGGATTATCTGCCCGATGGCCATGATGCGACCATCCTGATGCACCGCTAGACTACGCCAATTAGACTACGCCAAGTTATCAGCCCTAGGCATCATGCCGGCGGGCCGAATCGCCATCCACACCCTTCAAGAAAGCCCGCTGACCCATGACCGCACGAAGCACCGAGTTATTCGTTTATCACGCCACCCCCGGTGGCATTGCCGCGGCATGCACCGCCGCGCGGATGGGTGTCAAGACGGTTCTGCTCGAACCAACCGGATTGGTCGGCGGCCTGAGCACCAATGGCATTGGCACCGCCGAATCCGAGCACATGCTCGATCCTTCGTTCAGTGGCATTCCGCTGGAGTTTTATTGGCGGCTGGCTGATGTCTATGACCTGGATGTTCCGGCGCTCTACTGGCATCCGAAAGATGCGCTGCTGGTTTTTGAAGCCATGCTGGATGAGGCCGGCGTCACCGTACTGCGAAGCGGCGATCTCGATGCGGTGGAAACCGATGGCGGTCGGATTCGATCCGTGACGGTTGCCGGTGAGCGCATCGAGGCGGGGATGTTCATCGACGCCTCGTATGAGGGTGATTTGATGGCCCGCGCGGGTGTCGATTACACATTCGGGCGCGAGGGAAGGGCTGAGTACGGCGAATCGCTGGCCGGGATGGGTTACATCGATCGAGCGGATGATGCCGCGCCCGGCATGCCCGGCGGATCGGATCGCCATGCCGATGAGACGTTCGAGGCTTCGCCCTATGACGATCAGGGGCGGCTTCTTCCTTTCTTCATTCCCGCCGAAGAAGTTCGCGTGGGCGAAGGCGATTCGAAGGTCATGTGCTACAACTTCCGGCTGACCGCCACCACCAACCCGGCCTTTCGCGTGCCGTTTCCCAAGCCCGCCGGATACGATCCT
Organism: Phycisphaeraceae bacterium; assembly: GCA_020831765.1. Classification (GTDB taxonomy): domain Bacteria; phylum Planctomycetota; class Phycisphaerae; order Phycisphaerales; family Phycisphaeraceae; genus JAFIFY01. Next base: position 10,079 of record JAFIFY010000150.1, read on the forward strand.
GAACGGTTCATCATTCTGCGAAGGTTCCTGCGCCGGTATCCGGAGACGACGCTGCGCGGCATCATCGCCTTCATGACCCACCCGACGGGTCAGTTCAAGCTTCGGGAGAACAGCAAGTGGCGCAAGCACTCATTGCGCGGCGACACGTGGGAACTGAACAACCGCCAGGCCGCGATTATCTCGCTGGGTCACTTTGGCGGGCAATTCGACTGGCCGGACGGCTCGCCCCAACGCCGGAAGGAAATCTGGGATGACCATGTCAACTACACCCAGGGCCTGATCCACTTTCTGCAACATGAGCCGGAAGTGCCCTCGGCGATTCGCCAGGAGCTGGCCCAATTCGGACTGGACAACCGCCTGTACGCCGATCATGGCCACTGGCCCAAGCGCCTGTACGTCCGCGAAGCGCGTCGCATGCGCGGGCAGTTCACCATGACCCAGGGCGACATCGTTGAGAACCGAACCAAGCCTGACCGCATCACGATCGGCTCGCATTGGATCGACTGCCATCATGTGCAGCGCGTGGCGGTGGATAGGAACCACTTCCGCAACGAGGGGCGGATGTGGCGTGAGACGACCGAGCCGTTTGACATTCCGTATTCCTGCATCACGCCGCGCGTCGAACAATGTTCGAACCTACTGGTACCCGTTCCGGTTTCGGCCAGCCATGTCGCGTTCACCGCGATCCGGCTGGAGGCGACGTGGATGTCATTGGGTCAGGCCGCCGGCGCTGCGGCCGCGCTGGCTCTCCATGCCGGCCGCGCGGTCCAGGAGATCGATATCGCCTCGCTCCAGAGCGAACTTTCCCGTCAAGGCGTGATTCTCGATGCCGACCGGTGGAAGCTCCAGGCCCCCAACGCGCTGCGCTGGTGGACCCGGGAGAAGTAAGCCGTCCCCGGTGCCTGCCGAGGTCGCCAGCCAGGATCAACCCCTTGCGGTCCAGCATGGCGAACCACAGCATCTTGAGGTGGCGGGCTTGCCGATCCGGGTAGCGTGGATTACGCTCTTGCCGCGGGACGAGGGGCAAAATAAGCCCTGGACGTCCGGTTAGAAGAGGATATTGACATGAAGCTGGTGTGCGATCGTGGGGCGTTGGCCGAGGCCTTGGGAACCGCTCGAATGGTGGTCACTGGCCGTTCGCCCAAGCCGGTGCTCAATTGTGTGAAGCTCGTCGCCGAGAAGGACAGGCTGGTGGTCACGGCCACGGACCTGGAAATCGGCATGCATCTATCGACTTCCAAGGCCGACATCACCGAGCCGGGCACGATGGCGATCCCCGCGGACAAGCTCCTGCAGATTGTCCGCGAGTCGACCGATCCCACGCTTACGATCGAATCCGAACAGGAAGCGGTTCATATTCGTGGTCAGGACAGCCACTTCAAGGTTCACGGCTATTCGCCGGCGGACTATCCGGCGGTCCCGGCTTTCAGCGGGAGTGCGGATTTTGTCATCCCGGCCGGAACCCTCGGCCGCATGATCGAGCAGACCTACTTCGCCGCCGCGCGAGAGAACAGCCGCTATGCCATCAACGGCGTGCTTTTTGAACGTGAAGGCCCCAAGCTGGCGATCGTGGCGACCGACGGCCATCGCCTGGCCCTGACACGGACCGTGCTGGAAGTGGCCCAGGACCCCGGCAGCCAGAAATCCATCGTCCCGCCCAAGACGCTCCAGCTCGTGCTCAACCTGATGAAGGATCCGGAGTTGGAGATCAAGGTTCGCATCGCCGAAAACCAGATTCTCTTTCAACTGGGCGAATCATCGGTGTGCAGCACCATGGTGGAGGGTAACTTCCCGCCATACCGCGATGTGATTCCCAAGGAATTGGACCGCAAGGCCCATCTGCTACGCGATGCCCTGCTCTCGGCGGTGAAGCGTGCGGCTTTGCTGACCAACGAAGAATCCAAGGGTGTCCGCTTCTCCTTCACGGAAGAAGGTCTCGTGTTGTCCAGCCGCGCTCCGGAAATGGGCGAAGCCGAGATCAAGGTGCCGCTTTCGCGCTTCGAGGGCGAACCGATCGATATCGGCTTCAATCCCGGCTATGTGCTCGATGCGCTCAAGGCCGCCCACGATGAGCACATCACCATCGAGCTTCGTGCATCGGGCAAGCCCGGCATCCTGCGCACGGGACCGGATTTCCTGTACGTCGTCATGCCCGTAAGCTTGTAGAAACCGCACTTTGGGATTTCCACCCTCGGAAGTCCTGCCGGGGGCACCACCCCGGTAGCACGGCCAATGCGTGACCACCGGTCGCCAAAATCTGCTCGCCGCATTCGGCGGTGCATGTGAGGCATCGGCATTCGATCGGCTTCGCGAGCCGATTGCATCCGGGCCGGAAAAAGGTAGAATCCACCGCTTTTCATGGATTGCCCGGTCTTCCCTCGGGGAGATTCACCGGTCATCGACGCGGCCCCTCCGGCGTTCGGAAGGTGGCGGCGGGTCGAAGATCGCCGGGTGACGGAGCCAGAACGATGAACGCCGAGGCAACTGCCCAAACTCCTGTCGTCAAGCACCTTTACGAAGGCCTGTTTCTCCTGGCCCAAGGCGCGGCCAGTGACCTGAACATGGCCACGGAACACCTGAACCAGATTTTTGAGCGCTCGCAGTGTGAGGTCGTCGTGCTGCGCAAGTGGGATGAACGCCGCCTGGCCTATTCGATCAAGGGGCAGAAGCGCGGCGTCTATTTCCTGGCTTATTTCAACGCCCCGCCCCGCCAGATCGCCAATCTCGAACGCGACGTCAACCTGTCCGAGCACCTGCTCCGATGCATGATCCTCCGCGCTGAGCACATCGGCGAGGTCGAACTGGAGATGGCCAAGCGAGGCGAGCGCACCTGGGAACTGGAACAGAAGCTCAAGGACCAGGCAGCCGCTGAATCGAGCGAGGCCGCCAAGTCGAGCGATGCCCCCGATGCCCAGAAGGCCGCCGAGGCCGCGGCATCCGGTTCTGACGACGATCAGGGCCAGACCAAAGACGAGAACTGAGCGAATCCCCCGTGCGATTGTCCACTGGAAGGCTGGCTCACGAGCCCAGCCGACCGGGTCATTGGGCGGAATGGTCGCACCAACCCACCGACCGGGACGGACGAAAGCTCCGCAGCAGGAGGTGAATCGACATGCCGAATCTCAATCGCGTCATGCTGATGGGCAATCTGACCCGCGATCCGGAGTTGCGATTCACCCCGAACAATACGCCGGTGGCGGGATTCTCCATCGCGGTCAACCGCCGCTGGCGGGATCAGCAAGGCGACTGGCATGAAGAAGTGGATTTCATCGATTGCGAGCTCATGGGCCGACGTGCGGAGGTGTTTTCCAAGTACTTGAGCAAGGGTCGGCCAGTGTTTATCGAGGGCCGCCTCAAGCTTGATCGCTGGGAGGACCGCGACGGCGGCAAGCGTTCCAAGCTGAAGGTGATGGTCGAGAATTTTGAGTTCATCGACTCGCGCGGCGGTGGCGAAGATGGCGGCGATCGGGGCGGGGACTATGACGACCAACGTGGCTCGGATCGAGGCGGTGGCGACCGGTATTCCGGCGAATCGCGAGGCCGGGGTCGAACGGCGGGCGGTTCCGGGAGTTCTTCCGGGGGTGCTGGCTCTTCGGGTTCCGGGGGTGGTTCCGGGGGTGGTTCCGGGGGCGGTTCCGGGGGCGGGGGTGGGGGCGGACAGCGGTCGGGGCGACCGACCGGGTTTGATGCCGAGAACCAGGGCGGGGCTGACGATGGTCCGTTTGATGGGCCGGGTGAGGATGACATTCCGTTCTGAGCGGGCCACAGGCCATCGGACGGTTCAACTGAAATGGCTGGTGCATCGCCGAACGCTTGCGTGAAGTGTTCGGGCCGGCGCCTAACTTTCTTTCCTGAAAGGACAGCATCATGAAGATGATCGAACTGCTGTTGACGGAAAATGTGGATAACCTCGGCATTGTCGGGGATGTGGTCAAGGTGCGTCCGGGTTATGCCCGGAATTTTCTGCTTCCGATGGGTAAGGCCACGCGGCCGACCCCCGGCGCGATCGCCAGACTCGCCGAGCGGCGCAAGCAGGTGGAAGCCGAGCTTAAGGAGCTTCGCGCGCAGCAGGAAGAGATGATCGGCAAGCTGGAAGGTCACGAGTTGACCATGCTCCGGTCGGCCAACGAGCAGGGCGTCCTGTTCGGCGGCGTCAGTCAGCACGACATCGCACAGGCATTGCGTGATGAGGGCTACGCGATCGAGGATCGTCACGTGCGGATCGGCGAGCAGATCAAGCGATTGGACAGCTATACAGTACCCATCGTCGTGGCCAATGATCTCAAGACCGAGGTCAAGCTCTGGGTGGTGAGCGATAAGCCCGCCGAGGAACTGGACGTGGAGGAATCCGAAGAAGGTCAAGCCGAGACCGAGGAAGAAGCACAGGCCTGATTCGAACGCGGCCGTGCAATGCAGAACCAATTGTTCAGGGCCGGTTCAATGAGCCGGCCCTGTTCATTGGCTTCAGACAGTCCTCGAATTTCAACATCGGGACACCCGATCCGTGGAAGCGGCTGTGCGGGCATCAAGCATCCAGTTCGGCCTTTGAACTCCAGCCGCGGGTTTGGCTTTCCCAGAAAGGGAATCTACCGCTCAGCCAACTCGATCGTAAGACATTCCTGGTACACGGCCTCCAGAAATCCATGGCCCTTCTTCGTATATACTTCGAAGCATGCACCGATGATCCGGTAGCTTTCCTCCTTATGAACGATTCGAAGAACCGATTCCTCGCCCCAAGGCTCTCTATCTCCACCCTTCGTGCTCTTCGAGTTCTTCGTGGTGACCATGGCTGCGCGGCGGCGGCCGGCACATCAGATCAGGTCAGGCGGTGTTGAGCAGCGAAAGCCGCTGGAAAAGGCACGTTTACCGGTCGGAATCGC
>JAFIFY010000151.1 GCA_020831765.1 Phycisphaeraceae bacterium
CCAGCCGGTCATGTCACGCTGAAAGCCGATCGCGTGCCAATCGTTCGACGAGTCTTCGGGATCAAGTCGAACATCCACGCTGACCTGATAGACAACGCCCGCCTGGGGAGTGAACGGCAGGAACATATTGCGACGTGCCGCTTCAAGTGTCAGTACGTCGCCATCGGTCTGAGGCGTCGTCGCGCTAGCCTCATCGTGGGCCGTCCACGTGGCACCCGGTAGGCCGATGTCCGGTGATGAGCCATGGAGCAGCCCGACGCGGTCGAAGCTGTCCTGATAGATCACCGAGGCATCCGAGGTGGCCGATCCGAAGGCCAAGGCCGCACCTGCGAACGCAAAAGCGACGTTTCGAAGCATTGTTCTGGACACGAGGATTTCTCCTTTCCTGAGTTGAGAGACTCGTCAGTTGGACGAAGAGCCCATGATAAGCTCGACAGACTGCAGAAAGGATACCACATATTTTTCTGCAGGCAAGTGCAAATAAGCGTTCGAATTTTGAAAAAACTCGTGTGGCGAGCCCCATTCACGATTTTAGTGGGGTGATTGGCCGTTTTGCGTTTACCGATTTGTGGTTTTGCGTTAGGCGCGGCCCGCCTGCCAGAAGGTGAGCAATGCTTCATGACGCGACATCGGCCAAGCCGGTCGGTGGGTGATGGGGCCGGCGGCCGGCTCGGCCGCTCTGGTTGCAGGCATCGTTCCAGAGCTCGACGCTTCGATGTTCGATTCCGCTCACGCCACCGACTGACCGGGGGCGGATGATGCCCAGCGCGGGCGATCAGGCATTGCCTGGCTGGACGCCCGCGACAACGAATCACGGTGATTTTATAAAAAGCGGAAATGGTGCGTATAATCCACGCGTGGACGCAAAATCGCACAGAAGACGAATTCTCGTCATCGTCCAGGTTCAGCAGGCCTATGGACGGGACATTATCGAGGGCGTGATTCGCTACAGTCGGCAGTCGCGGCGTTGGGCGCTTTATTTTCATACCCTTCTGCCGGAGGACCAATTGCCCGACATGTCGGGGCGATTCGATGGCATCATCGCCGAGTCTCGCACCGAAGTCCGGCGCAGGTGGCTCCAGACCTTGGAGATTCCGCGGGTGGTGATCAGCGGTCAGCACGCCGTGCCGGGTGCCGGCTGGCTCGTTGCCGATAACTACCAGGTCGGCCGCATGGCGTTCGACCATCTTCGGGACAAGGGCTTTAAGCATTTCGGCTGGTGTGGATACGAGCGCTTCGATTACTCCAGGCAAAGAGAGCGGGGATTCCGCGATGCTCTCATTGAGAACGGTTTGGATGAATCGTGTCTCTCCGTGTTCAATCTCGCCGCCGATCACGCCGACTTTTTCGCCGAGGTTCCGGACCTTCTCCCGTGGCTGGAGAAATTACCCAAGCCCGCCGGTGTTTTCGCCGTTACGTTGGATCACGCCCTGCATGTGGCGCAATCCTGCCGGGAGGCGGGAATCTATGTTCCTGAGCACATTGCGATCATCGGGGTGAATAACGATCCCCTGGTCGCCGAGATGTCCGAGCCGCCGCTGACCAGCATCGACCATGGTGCCCGGGAAATCGGCTATCGATCGGCTGAATTGCTTGAGGGGCTGATGAACGGGAAAGCGGTGCCCGAGCGGCCCATCGTCATACCGCCCGTGGGCATCACGCAGCGACAGTCGACCACCATCTTCGCGGTGAATCATCCGGAAGTGGCCCGTGCGCTCCGGCTGATCCACAAGCATGGAACCGAGCCGATCAACATCACCACGCTTCTGGATGAACTGCCCATCGGTCGCCGCGCTCTTGAATCGGCGTTCGTCAAGCATCTGAACCGTACGCCCCACGAAGAGTTGACCCGGGTGAGGATGGACCACGCGCGTCTGCTGCTGCGCGAGACCGACCTGAGCCTGGCCGATATCGCGGTTCGCTGCGGCTATCGCTATGGATCGCAGTTTTCCGCCGTGTTCAAGAAGCACCAGGGCATGCCTCCCCGCCTCTATCGCAAGCGGCATGCGAAAACTTCCGGGGCCTGAGCGCGATCGCGTCACTGTCCGCGGTGTCCGGGCTGGCAACCTGCATGGATCAGCCTTGTCTCGGCGTTGGACTGACTCGGGCACGAAGCGCCCTCATGGTCACCGCGGACAAACCGGAAAGGATTCGAAGCATGAAAGAGACTCCAAAGCCCATTCGATCGGGCATCGTCGCGTTCTGTATCGGCTTGGTTATGTTCGGGTTTGCTCTCTTTCCAAGCCGCGTCACCGCCGAACCCGCCGGGAGCCAGATGCCGCCCCTGGCTCGTGCCTTGGCCGAGTGGGAAGCCGTCGAGGCCTCGCAACGAAACAAGAGGATTGCCGACGAGATGATTTCTCTCCTGGCCCGGTCGCGGGAAGTGCAGTCAATCCCAGCCGTTGCCGAAGCCCGGCAGGCGGTTGTCAGGGCTGAAGCGGCATTGGAAAAGGCCCTGGAGCAGGCGGAGCTGGATAAGCTGCGGGAACAGCTTCGCCAGGCCCAGGCCGCGCGGGATCAGGCGGTGGATGGCCTGTTGGATGGAGCCGAGCCGTACACCTCGATGGTTAAGCAGCGCGACGCCGCGGCAAAGCGGATCGAACAGGCGATCAACGACCCGAATCACCCCACGACCGAAGCACTCCGTGAGCTTGCCAAACTCTCCTTGGAGGTTCAGCGAATCGATGGGCTGATCCACCATGCCCGGCGGGCGTGGTGGCGGCGAGGCGAGGTCCGGCCGCTCTACGATCGAGCCAACAGGCTCTACAACGACTACCAGGCCCAAGTCAGGCGAAATGAAGCCGTTTCCGCCGCGACAGAATCACTTCGCGAAGCGCGGCAGACAGCGCAGCAGGTCGCCATGGAAGCCATAAAGTGGGAGGATCTCGGGAGGTTTGCGGCAAACAGGGTGGAGTTGATCGCGGCGGAGGTATCGATCAATCGCTTGAGGGCCGAAGAAGCGTTGCGGGCTCGGCAGGCCCGGTTTGATCATACGGTTCAATCGCTGATCGGCAATGAGTCCTGGCATGGTCATGTCATGGTGCCGCAACCGCCTGACCGGCGAGGTCAGGCCAGGCCGGATCGACGGGCCAGCATCTGGATTCCACCGGGAACGAACAGCGTGCGCGGGGTCATCGTCTCCCAGCCTCCGGCACTGGGCACCCGCCTGGCCACCGACCGGTGGATACGCATCGCCGCGGCCGACCAGGAGTTGGCCGTGGTCTATTTCGAAGCCCTCGATGCGCTGTTCAACTACACCACCGACACACCCAAGCGATTCCAGGATGCACTGGATGGCCTGGCCAAGGCGACGAATCGTCCGGAAGTGGCCCAAGTTCCCATCCTGGCCATGGGGCATTCGGTTTCCGGCATCTTCGCCCGAAACATCGCCTACTGGCAGCCGGAACGCTGCATTGGTGTGATCCACATCAAGAGCGGCAACATGCACCAGCATCGACCCGATCCCCAGCGGAAGCTGACCGGCGTCCCGTTCCTGTCCATCAGTGGTGAGTTCGAGGAGTTCGGCCCGGAGGGTGGAATCCAGCCCGCTTATGGGGCGCAGACACAGTGGATCATGATCCGTGAGCAGAAGGTCCGGCTTCGCCGGATCGATCCGGCTAACCTCATGAGCCTGATCGTTCATCCCACGGGCGATCACGGCAACTGGTCGCCGCAGCTTTCCCGATATTGCGCGATATTCATTCGCGCGGCGGCAAGCAAACGAATCCCCGCCCCCGGAAGTACCCCCGGAAGTACCCCCGGAACCGCCCCCGGAAATGGGCCGGTCAAGTGCCTCGCCCTGGATTGGAAGGATGGTTGGCTGAGCGACGCGCGCCTCACCGAGCCCCGCCATCCGCCCGCCCCGGTCTCCGAATATGCCGGCGACCGGGCCGATACCCTCTGGCACCTGGACGAAGCGACCGCCAGGGCCGCGTTTGAGTATCACAAGGACCAGTTTGTCCTACCCGATACCGCCGTCACAACGCCGGTTTCCGAAGACTGGGTGGGGCTGAGACTGGATTGATGCGGTCATCTGGAAGGCTCCCGTTTCGGATCGACGATTCCCCCCATGTTGGCAGGCGCGCCTGGCCGGACCTGTTGTCGGTTCCGAGAATCCGGCCTTTGGCTGTTGCATGTATGCTGATGCGATCGTTTGAGTGCCTGTTCCAATGGGGGGCGGGCCATGATCAGGGGAACCGGTTTGACGGAGTTCAAGATATGTCCAATACCCTCAAGCTTCTCGTTGCTTTCGCCATCGGCGTCGGCTTTACATTCCTACTGGGCGCTGCGGTACAGCGCGAGCAACCGGTTCAGCGGGATACCCAGCTCGTACCCATCATGGGCGGCCTGGCCATGTTCCTGTCGGTCACCGATCATTCCAGCCAGACCATGTTCCTGTATCAGATGCCACAGGAGGAAAAAGATGCCCAGGTCAAGCTGGTCGGCAGCATTGATCTGTCCGCAACGGGAAAAGAGACCCTGCCCGCCAAGCTGGACTTTGACGAGGAAGAGGAATAGCCGCGTTCAGCGGGATGGATCGCCACTGCCGTTGACCTTGGCATCGCCGACCATGACGGGCGTGAACCCAGGGTTAACCATCGCAAGCCCCGTCCGGAGATGCCTCTCTTCGGGCGTTGATTGAATCGATCCAGTTGATGGTGTGCTGTTGAAACCGCCGATGGAGCAATCCGCGGCGATCTCCTGACCCTATGGCTGATTGCGATTACTCGGCCAATTCCACCCGCGTTACACTCAGCCAGACATATCCGGTGCCGGATGGGCCACCCCGCGTCTGCTCGACGTTGACCTCCACCGTGCGGCTCTGACCAGGCCGCAGCGGCGGGAAACCGAGCACCTCCACTTCCCGGGTGAGTATCGGAGCGCCGAAGAACTCCACATGGACCGAACGCAACGGCTTGGTACTCCGGTTGGTCAAGCGCAATCGTGCACGCACGTGCGTACCTTGATCTTCAAGACTTTCGACCCGCAAGGCTGCCTGCCCGGCTGGATGCTCCACGCGCTCAACAGCCATGTCGCCAAGCAAGACGGGCAATTCAAGGTCCCGGAGACCGTCGCGAAGTTGATACAGGACGACCGTCTGTGTCCCTTCGGTCAATCGAAGCGTCGGTCGCCGTGGTCGAGCATACTCGTAGCCGGGCGCTTCACCGGTCACCGGGTTGTTCATCAGCCGGTCGAATGCCGATTGTCCGCCGTCGAGGTAAGGAATGATGTCCTCGATCCGGTCGGGCCAGCGGTCTTCGTTGGCATCGGCGTAAGCCAGGATCGCCCGCCCCAGGGCACGCATCTGGTCGCCGCTGCGTCGTTCAGCGCCCTCCCCACAGCCAACGACCACCAGGAGCGCCACCAGCGCCACGGCCATCGTCACGACAAAACGCAAACGCCTGGTTGATCCGAACATGTCAAGCTCCGTTGTTCACGGCGAAACAGAGATTCCCGGCTGTATCGGTCTGAAAATCAACGTCCCACCGCTCAGGCTGACGGGACGCCGCATGATTGCCTTGCCCACAAGTGGCTTGATGAATTATTAGCGGGCGGGCGCCGCCGTGGCTTTGGCTTGCTCGCGGTACCAGTCGAGGGTGAGTTTCAGGCCGGATTCGAAGGCAACGAGCGGCTCATAGCCCAAAAGTGCCCGGGCCGCATCGATGCCCGCCATCGAGTGTTTGACATCGCCTGCGCGCTCAGGGCCGCAGAGGGGAGTCCAATCGTTGTGCCCCAGTTCCGCCAGAACCCGTTGGGCCAGTTCCAGCACGGTGATCCGCTTCGCACAACCGATGTTCACCACCGCGCCTGCGAGTCGGCGTTCGGATCGGGCGGCCAGAAGGTTGGCGTGGACGACGTTATCCACGAAGGTGAAATCCCGGGTCTGAACGCCGTCGCCGAAGATGGTCGGTGGTTGACCCTGCTCCAACACGGCCTTGGCGAACGCGGCGAGCACGGCGGCGTAGGCGCTGTTGGCGTTCTGGCGGGGGCCGAAGATGTTGAAATAGCGGAGGCTGCATGTATCCAGCGGATAACTTCCCGCATAGGCGGCCAGCAGCGCTTCGCCGGCGACCTTGGTGGCCGCGTACGGGCTCTTGCACTGCGTGGGCATCGATTCAAGCTTGGGAATTTCTTCGCTGTCTCCGTAAGCCGCGGCGCTGGCCGCCAGAAGCACACGATGCGCACCCCGCGATCGCGCTGCTTCGAGCACGTTGAGCGTGCCGATGATGTTGACCTGGGCATAAGCGACCGGATCGGCGATGCTGGCCGGGACCGATGCCAGCGCCGCCTGGTGAAAGACGCAGCGCGCCCCCTCGGCGGCATCACGCAGTAAATCTCGATCAAGTATCGAACCCCGCAGAAACCTCAGTTGCGATCCGAACCGCTCCCGGAACGGCTTGAGATTGCTGCCATCGCTGCCTGAGAGGTCATCGACCACCGTGACGCGACAGCCCAGTTCCAGGAGCGCCTCGGTCAGGTGCGAGCCGATAAAGCCCGCGCCGCCGGTGACCAGAGCGCATTGGCCTGAAAACGCCGCGCCATGTACTTCTCGCCAGTGGGTTGACACCTAAGCTCCTTGTCCGATTATCTTCGTGATTACCTGTGTCCTCGGAGATCCGCGAACATAAGTGGCCCGGCCGCGTCGAGTCCGCCGGTGATTCGGACGCCGGCGGATTCCCTATATCGGTCGGCTGGACCGCTCGGTCGAGTCATCCGGATCACATCGATTCGCCAGTGCGCTCCCAGAGTTGCTTGATCCAGAGTCGGCAGGCCTCGGCCTTTTCCACCAGGGGACCGGTCCATTGGGCTTCGATCGCGATCCGTTCATGGTAGCCGACTTTATGGAGCACGCTGAAGAACCCTTCGAAATCGAACGAGTCGGGCGAGTCAGGACCATGTGCGCCCGGCTCAACTCGCTTGACCGGTTCAGCGATGTGTACATGCCGGATACGCGATCCCAGCTCAAGAATCGCCTGGTCGGATTCATGCTCGAGCCCGTAATGATAGCTGTCGACCAGAACCTGAACGGACGGATGATTGATGTGATCGGCCAGTCGCAGGGCGCTGTGAAGCGAGTTGAGCGTATTGCATTCACCCTTGTTCAGGTGCTCGATGACGAGAGTGATGTCGCGTTCGCCGCAGGCATCGCCGGCCATACGGGTGAACTCTTCGATCTGCTGATCGGCCAGGCTCTCGCTGACGCCGCTGGGCCGCGTCCGCGCCTTGCCCGACCCGAAGACCAGCCGGTGGATGCCCAGCTTCGCCGCCCTCGATACCACGCGGTCGATATAGACTTTGAGCGCTTCAAAATCGCGCTTCGGCCCGATCACCGGAAGATTGCCGGGTACCAGGCAGTTGGCCGCTTCAATCGGAATCCCCATGGCGTCCGGGTCCGGCCCATACCAGTTCGCGTCGGCCACGTGGCCCTGAAGCACGTGCTGAACATTTACTTCAAGAAAATCGAAGCCGGCATCGCGAATCAGCTCCGCTTCCTGAATCTCGCCACAACATCCATAACGCATGACTGTTCCCTTTTTCCGCCCCGAAACGCCGAACCTCCGCGGAGCTTCAACCAACGCGGCGCGCAACTGGACATGCCGCCTCCGGGTCAGGTTACCCGTTTCGGCGGCGGTACTCAATCGTCCGATGGTTGGTCGGCTCAGGATGCCGGTTCGATCGTGATGGTCTGCCCAGGCTCCAGATCGAGCTTCACCGACGGCCCCGAATGCTGGACGTCGGCGATCCGGCAGGCATCGCCCATATGGTGAAAGATCGTGTGACTGCCGCCTTTGAGAGCGTGGACGGAAATCTTCGCGGCGCGGCCGTTGCGGACCCGGGCGCTGATCCGCAAGGCACCGGGCGCTGCGATGCCTTGGAACTGAAGATTCCGCCATGTCGCCGGCAGGTCGGGCAGGATGTGAATGCCATCGGCGCGTTCCTGAACGAGCAACTCCATCACGGCGGCCAGCGCCCCCATGCCCGCTTCGATCTGCATCACCTCGCGCTCCCGGGCTCGATCGCGTGATCCTCGGCTCAGATCGGGCCCCAGGGTCGTGACCCCCATGTAAGGCGAATCGTGCAGCGTTCCATGCCCCTCGTTGGTGAAGTGCCGCTTCCAGTGTTGAAGCAGCGCCACGGCACCGTCGGCGTTGTCACAGCGTGCGTGAATCATCGATGCCCAGGGCACCGCCCATCCGCTCCAGGCGCCCATGCCCATCCGCGTCCAGTGATACAGGCTCTGGGCGACGATGGACTCGTGGGCGGGGTCGCGGGGATCGATCGTGCAGAAAGGGTAAACGGCCGCCAGGTGCGAATGATGGCGATGGCTGTCCTCCAGGTCCATGCCTTCCCAGAGGCCGATTCGCTGGACTTCCAAGCCGCCGCCGTGGCGCGGCGGTTTGGCGACGGAATGCGCTGGAGGCTTGTCGATCGCTGAATGCAATCCGGTGTAGGCCCGCTCCCGTGTTCGCGGGCCGCGAACGAGTGTGTATGGGGGAAGATCGGCGCTGACCTCACGCCATCGCGAGTCGATCGTCTTGCCCAGTCGTACGGCGGCCTGTTCGATCAGGCGAGCGGTCATGTGTGCCGCCGCCAGTTGAAAGCTGGCGTCGCGGCCGGCGGCATGGATATCACGGCCGCGATACTCGGGACTGACCGAAAGCGGCAGGCTCAGGCGGCTGCTCCCATCGTCGCCGTCAATGCGCTCGAGCATCGCCCAATAACCTTCGAATGCTCCGGCCAGCAGGGGCCAGGCGATCTCCTTGAGGATGCGCTCATCCAGGGTGTAGCGGTAGTGAAGCCAGGCCAACTGCGCCATCCAGGCCGTGCAGGCATGGTCGATGGTGCCGGTCCAGAAGGTGCCGACCACCTGGCATCGATCGTCCACGGCGTGAGGCAGCATGATGGCACCATCCCGCTGGAAGAAGTTCTGTCCGCCTCGTTCGAGGATCGGCCACCACCGCTTGATCATCGCCCAGAGCGGCTCGAAATGATCGGCGCACCCGGCGGGCAAGCAGGGCCAGTAGATCATCTGAATGTTGATGTTGAAGTGGTAATCACAGCTCCAGGGCGGAAGCTGGTATTCCTCAAGCCAGGGGCCTTGCAGCGTCGCCGCCGGTCCGTGCGGGGGGCAAAGGCCGGCCAGCTTGTGCAGGCCGTAATCGACGATGTGCTGAAGCTCGGCATCCGGCAACTCGATGACCGGCACTTGGCTCCAATAGTCATCCCGCCACTTCTGGCTGCGAGCTTCGATCGCGTCGAACGCAGCGCGGTCGATGCGAGCTATCGCCTGTTCCATCGGCCCATCGCCCTTGCCCGTCGGGCCCAGTGCGGTGGCCAGCGTGATCCGGCGTCCCTGCTTGCGGCAGGCCAGGGCCAGACCGTCATCTTCGGGCAAAGCCTGCTCGAAGGCGAGGGTACGCATGCCCCGCTCATCTCGATCAATTCGGCGGGGTTCACCGATGCCCATCTCGCCAAGCCGATCCGGGATCAAGTCCCAACTGGTGACCAATCGCATCTGAATGCCGTCAGTCAATTCATCCGGCAGGTCGATCCAGGCCAGCTCCTCGTCGATGGCCTGCCGAATGATGCAGTTTCGGCGGTCGGCCGAGTCGGTGTTCCGAGCCAGCTCGATGCGAACTTGGCCGCGCTGGGTGTCGAGATGGGCTTCCGCCGGCTTCCAGCCGTCGGGAAAAGTGATTTCCAGCCTTCCGCCGCCAATCTGCCGAGGTCGGAAGAGTTCACTGTCGATTTGTCCTTCCACGGCGAACGCGGCGAGCAGGGCGTCTTCGTCTCGGGCCTCGACCAGCTTGCGCACCTGTGAATAATTGACCCGGGATGAGAAGGGGTTGCCGTGCCGATGGTCCCAGAATCCAGCGCGCCCGACGGTGATGTTGAGCGAAGTTTCGCCCCAGACCATCAATCCCTGGATGCCGTTGCCCAGCAGGACGCCGCAATGGGTCCGGGGAAGGGGAAATGCCCAGTGCAGCACCGGACGCGCTTCGCTCGTGTCGCCCTTCGTCCCGTCCATCGTCGATTATCCTCTGAGATGTTCAGCGTTCGCCGCGATACGCATCATGGTGGGCATGAGGTAATTCGCGCCTCGGTAGGTGTATATCTGGCCCGAGATGATGAACGAAAGGTCATCCCCTCGATCGCGCACGAGGTCTTCCATGTTCTGCAGCAACTGGCAGGGCAGAATGATCATGGGTGGATCGGCTCGAGATGCCCGTTGCTGATCGAAGGTGAAGACGGCGTGCTGACCGTCGGGCGATCGCACCAACCTGCCACGCCGGTTAACGATGAACTCGCCCTCGCGTCGCAGCGTGGGTTGCTCGGTGCCGGGCAGCATACCGACCACCGCGGGGTTGTAGGGGACGCGAACCCCGGGGGGCGTATGCGTTGCGCCTCGTGGCTGGGGAGCGATCGGTGGATTCTCCGGTCGGGTCTGTTCCATCCTTCGGATGGCATCGTCGGCATCTTCCTGCCCGCTCGGCCGCGCCGCGGGTCGGGCATCGTCCTGATCATTGCCGGCGAAAGCGGGCAACAGCAAGGCGAGCGTGCAAATACCCAGGGTCAGCAGTAGCAGCGTCCGATAATTCCGTCTCATGGCGGTGCTCCGTTGCATTGGCTTGGTTCGGGCTGGCGATCGGCATCGGATCGCCGGGCGTCCCCTGTGCGGGTTATCGACCGGACCTTCGTGCCAGGCCCAGTGTGGCCGGAATCAGGACCATCGGATTCCGACCTCTTCCAGGAGTTTCCTGGCCGCCCGGGCGGCCACGCTGAAACATTCGGCCGGCGAAAGCGACTTGTATGACTGGTTTTCGATTCCGCTGACATGTGTCTTGGCGACCGCGCCGGAGTGTCGAAGGTGGGGTTCAAGGCTCATCGGACCCGTCCAGCCGCGCTTATGGGCATCGGTGAGAATCTCTCGAACCTTTCCATTGCCGGTGCCGACGGGAACGTGCTGGCCGCCGGTGTCGCTGTCCTTGAGATGGAAGCAGTCAGTCACATCGCGAAGCGCTTCCCAGTTGGCCCACACATCATCACCGCCCCGGTTGTAGTTGTCGAAATCGAAGATGAGCTTGAAGTGCTCGCCATCACGGACTTTTTCGGCGATGAGTTGATTCTCCGCCAAGTGGTCGCCAAAGATACCGCCCTCGTTCTCGTGGTAGAGCACCAGGCCGAGCTTCCGGGCCAGATCGCGGAGTTGCGTCAGTCGCTTGAGTCCCTCCTCGTGCCAACGCTGGGCCGGAAGGCCCTTGGTTTTATTGTAATAGCTGAAGATACGGACCTTGTCGCATCCGAAAATGTCACGCATCTTCGCCAGGTGCTCCAGGTGTCCCAGATCGATCTTCATGTCGTCGGCGATGTCGATCTTTCCGATCGGCGATCCGTACATGCCCACGGCGATCGCGGCATCCGCTAGTCGACTCTGGATCGTGCGGGCTTCGGCCTCGGGCAGTTCGACGATATTCCATTGTTCGACGTTTCGAAGATCAACGTACCTGATGCCATCGGCATTGAGGGCCGCGATCTGTTCGGCGATGGGCTGGCCGGCTTCATCGGCAAAGGCGCTAAGCGTACAGGTCATTTCGCGGTTGGCTCCTGGGGGTGGGCGGGTTTTGGGCATTGTCGCCCGAAGGGTAAGGAATCGGGTTTCAGAGGTCGGTCGGATAGCCGACAATGATCAGGCCGCGGATTCAACTGTCGATGCGCGGTGTATTGATGTTTCCGGCTCATCTTCAGTTTCACCTTCCAGTTCGTCGACTGAATCCATTTCCTCGTGCTCATCGAGATCATCAGCCTGATCGACCTCCTCGGGCATGACGTACAGACGGGTAATCGGCGGTTCCTCGAAGGCCCAGAGCTGAATGCGCTGGATACGCCAGCTCTCAAAAGCGTTTGCGTGCAACGTCACCGTTGATTTGCGTCGCGGTCCTTGGGGATCGTTCAGATCGGCGGGGGAAAGAATCTCCACGAAGGCGACACGAGGGCGGCCCGGCCGCGCACGAACGCTTGCGATTTCGATGCTCGGCACGTCTTCAACAGCGCCTCGGGGCGCGGCGGTGACGGGGAAATCGCCCAATTTCGCCATGACGCGGCGATAAGTTTCCGGTCGCGTACCTGTCGGGAGCAGAAGTTGGAACGGCTCATCGGCCGGCCAACGACGCAGATAGCCGCGCAAGGCCTCGATCTGGATCGGGGCGATCAGGTCGGTGTTGGGCTCGGTCATGGCCACGCCGCCCTCATCCCTCGGGTAATTGAAGTAAGGGTAAGGGTGGCATCCGACAAGAACCAACAGCACCAGGCAGGCCAATGGCCTGAGGCCAAACCTTGGAGTGCGTAACAAGGGCATGAGACCTCTCCGTCAAAACCATGACAATCGAGCATTGTACCAACCCCGGCATCCTGCGCGGCGACCGGCCGACCGACATGTCCTCAATGAATGGGACCGCGGCCCATCGCCGCTAGAGCAGAACGACCGGATCGACATCAACGGCCATCCGGTGGTCGCTCCGGATGACCCCAGCGCTTCGCAGATGAGCCAGCAGGGCCTGGAGTCTGGCGGCGGCCCGGGGTGGCGGGGCGATCAGTTCGACCTGATGGCGATGGTAGCCGGCGATTCGTGAGATGGGGCAGGCCGCCGGGCCGCGTATTTCCACTTCGCAGCCCAATTCGGTGACGGCTCGGCCGCAACCCTGGCCCAGGGCATCGGCGCGCTTGATCGCGGCGTCAAAGTCCTGATCCCGAACCACGATCCGGGCCATGCGGGCGACCGGCGGCAGAACGGATTGGTCGCGAATCTCCAGTTCCTCCATCGCGAATGCCTCGTACTGCCCGGCGGCGGCCATCTTGATGGTTCTATCCTCGGGCTGAAAACTCTGCACGATCACTTCACCGGCATCCGTCCCGCGCCCGGCGCGTCCGGCAACCTGGGCGATGAGCTGAAACGTGCGTTCCCCAGACCGGAAATCGGGCAGATGCAAGGCTGTATCGGCACTGATCACACCCACCAGCGTCACCCGCGGAAAATCCAGCCCCTTGGCGATCATCTGCGTGCCGATCAGAACTCTGATTTCGCCGAGTCTGAACGCTTCGAGCGTGTCGCGGTAGTCGCGGCCGTGACGCATCGAATCCGAATCCATTCGCACGCACGAGACGCCCGGGAACTTCCGGCCGATCTCTTCCTCGACACGCTGGGTGCCCAAGCCGAAAACCGTCACCTTCTTCTTGCATTCGGGACAAAGCCTGGGCAGCAACTGTTCCGCGTCACAGTGATGGCACCGGACAAATCCCCCTTCCGGCAGCCTCGCATGCTTATGATAAACCATCAGGGAATCACACGATTCACAGTTCATCAGCCAGCCGCAGCCATGATCGGGACATGAAATGAAGTTGGCATATCCACGGCGATTCAAGAGCAGTATCACCTGAAAGCCCTGTTCGATGGTACGTCGAATGGCCATCTCCAGGCGTAGGCTCAGCAGATGGATGCCGGCCTTGCCGGTGTTCTGGTAGCGCTTACGCCGTTCCTGAGTCATGTCCACGATGCTGATGCGCGGCGTCGTCGCGCCCGGCACACGAACGGGCATCTTTAGAAGGTGATATTTCCGTGCCGGGTCGCTCAGGCGCGTGTTGTAGAACGATTCGAGGCTCGGTGTCGCCGAACCAAGAATGGCCGGACAGCCGGCCATCTGCGCCCGACGGATCGCCACATCGCGACCGTGATAGCGGGGCAGTTGATCCTGCTTGTAGCTGGCATCGTGCTCTTCATCCACAATCACCAGGCCGAGGTCCGAAACAGGGGCGAAAACCGCCGATCGCGCCCCCACGACGATCGTCGCCTCGCCCTCCCGCACACGTCGCCACTGGTGATGGCGTTGCGCGGCGGTGAGGCCGGAGTGCAGCAGCGCAACCCGGTGGTGCCCGAAGCGGCGGATAAAACGCGCTGTGGTCTGCGGAGTCAGTGCGATCTCAGGCACGAGCATGATCACGCCGGGGCGGGGGCTTTGAATCACTTTTTCGATCGCGCGGAGATAGACCTCGGTTTTACCGCTTGCCGTCACACCGTGCAGCAGGAAGGTGCGGTACCCCTGATCCAGGGCGGGCAAAACGGCGTCCAGGGCGTTCCGCTGAGAGTCGGTGAGTTGGAGGGTCGGCTCCAGATCATCAGCCTGGCCGGTTACTTCCAACGGCTCGGATCGGACGTCGCTGAATGTGGAGGCTTCGAGATATCCCTTCTGGATCAGGCTCAGGATCGGCCCAACCGTTCGCGCCCCGGCTTCGTCAGCCAGTTCACGAATTTCAAGCCACGGTGTTCCGGCATCGCTCATCCGCCGCGCAGTCGCCAGCACGGCCTTTTGCAGCGTTGAGAGACGGACCGGAGCGGCGGTCGAAAGCTCCGGCGCTGTCGAACCGGATGGGGCCGGCGCGGCAGGGTCATCGACACGGGCATCCACCGGCTGAATCAGGCGTACATTCTTCTTCTTCACCGCTCCGGTGCCATGCTTGACCGCCGCGGGCAGCATCGTCACCAGCACCATGCCCAGCGGGCAGATGTAGAAGGAGCCGATCCACCGGGCCAGTTGGACCAGTTCGGGCGTCAATCGGATGCCACCGGGGTCACGATGGCTGATGGTCTTGATCTTCGAGCGGTCCAGATCGGAGGTCTGGCTGATCTCGACAACATATCCGGGTACCAGGTGGTTGCCCCGGCCCAGCGGCACGAACACCCGCTCGCCCACAGCCAATCCATCGAGCGATGCGGGAACGGCATAGGTCAGGCCCTGATTGGCCGATTCGATCCCCTGTTCCGGGACGACCCGGGCGTATCCCCGCGTTTCATCGGTGACTTCTGGATCGAACAGGCGGGACATGTCGATATGGTACGCGGGGGTATGGATGTGTGCCGCCTCATGGCTCGGCGGCAAAAAAGAGCTGGCCGCCGGATGCGATCGGTTTTCCGGGACGATCGGGCCGGAGCGGTTTGTGGAGTCCCATCATGAGACGATTGCCGGGATTGATGTTGATGCTTGTGCTGGCGGCGCTGGGTCTGGGCTGCTCGACGGGCAACTCGTCGGCATCCGATGGGCTTGGGAACTCGCCGCGGTCGGCGGCGGAACTGGACGTGCCCGAAGGCGTGCGGGGCATCATCCTGCTGCCCGAGCCGTTCGACCCGTGGGTGATCCGGCAGCGGGAGCGGCGTCTGACCTACCTGATGGGCACCGGTCGCCTTTATTCGCGTGGTGATGCCGGCGTGCTCGATGAACAGATCGAGTTTCACGTGGCCAATCGGTTCTTTTTCGAGGAAGGTCTTGGCGTGGATCCCGGAGAAGTCGGGCCGCTCGTCGAGGCGCTGGCGGACGAACAGGGACGGCTGCCCTTCGTGCTGACAACGAATCACACGGTGGTTTCGCCGGGTATGCGGATCGCGATTCCCGAAGGCTTCGATGGCTGGTTGGCCTGGCTGAAGCCGACGGGAAACAACACGCGATACACCCGCGAGGTCGAGGTGCGGACCCTGCGCATCCGCCATAGGGAAAACTGACTCGTGCGTCATGGAATCCCGCTGTGGCCTTGGAATCAGAGCACGCCCGAAGCGATGTGACAACCGGGCGAAGCGATCATCGATCCGGCGAGGCGAACTACTATCGGCGCGGCTGACGGCGAAGGTCGAGCGTGTGGGGGAATTCCGTGTTCGGCTCCTCGGGCGGGATGGTCATGGTGCCCGGTGTATGCCCGTATTCCTGGAATCTGGCCACACGCCTCGCCTCGGCTTCAAACGCATTGACGGGGAATGTCTCATAGTTACGACCGGCCGGGTGGGACACGTGATAGGTGCATCCGCCCAGCGATCGATGATTCCAGGTGTCGAGCAGATCAAATACCAGCGGGGTATCGACCCCCAACGTCGGGTGCAGGCAGGATGTGGGCTGCCAGGCACGGTAGCGGACTCCGGCCACGAACTCACCGGCCACTCCGGTCGATCGAAGCGGTAGCCTCCGCCCGTTGCATGTCACCAGATGCCTCGTATCGAGCAGGCCCGTCACCTTGACCTGGAGCCGCTCGACGGATGAATCGACGTATCGAACCGTCCCGCCGCCAGCCGGCTCCTCGCCCAGCACCAGCCACGGCTCGATCGCCTGTCGAAGCTCGATGCCGATCCCCTCGTATTCCACCCGGCCAAACACCGGAAAGCGGAATTCGTGATGGGGCAGGAACCAGTCCATATCGAGCGCAAAGCCTCGTTCCCGCATATCGGTGATGACATCTTGGAAATCGGCCCAGATGTAGTGCGGCAGCATGAAGCGATCATGCAGCGCCATGCCCCAGCGGACAGGGCGGGCGGTGTAGGCCGCATGCCAGAACCGGGCGATCATCGCGCGGACGAGCAATTGCTGGGTCAGGCTCATCCGCGCGTGAGGCGGCATCTCGAACGCGCGGAACTCCAGCAACCCAAGACGTCCGGTGGGGGTGTCCGGCGAATAGAGCTTGTCGATGCAGAACTCGGCGCGATGCGTGTTGCCGGTCAGATCGGTCAGCAGGTTGCGGAACACCCGGTCGACCAGCCACGGCGGGACGTTGCCGTTCCCAGCCTCGTGCCTGAGCGCATCGAAGGCGATTTCGAGTTCGTAGACACTTTCCGGCCGGGCCTCATCAATGCGCGGGGCCTGACTGGTCGGGCCGATGAACAGGCCGCTGAAAAGGTAACTGAGCGAGGGATGATTGATCCAGTAAGTCAGCAGAGATTGGAGAAGGTCCGGCCTGCGGATCAGCGGGCTGTCGAGTGTGGAAGGGCCGCCAAGCACCAGGTGATTGCCGCCCCCGGTTCCGGTGTGGCGC
This sequence comes from Phycisphaeraceae bacterium, assembly GCA_020831765.1. Classification (GTDB taxonomy): domain Bacteria; phylum Planctomycetota; class Phycisphaerae; order Phycisphaerales; family Phycisphaeraceae; genus JAFIFY01. The sequence goes on from JAFIFY010000151.1 coordinate 16,846, forward strand.
CCGTCGAGCATGAATTTTTCGGTTCCCAGACGTGACTGGCGGGCGTCCTCATAGAGGCCGGTGGTGATCGACACCAGTTCATCCCAGTTCGACGCCGGGTGAACGTTGACCTCGATGACGCCGGGATCGGGCGTCACCTTGATCACGTTGATGCGATGGTCCTTGGGGGGGCCGTATCCTTCGACGATGATTGGGAACTGAAGCTCGGCGGCGGTGGCTTCGACAGCGTTGAGCAGCGCGATGAAGTCGTTCAGTCGTTGGGTCGGTGGCATGAACACATGCAGGCGACCTTCACGGGGTTCGACGGCCATGGCGGCGCGGATGATCCAGTGGGCGGATTCACCGAGGTCGATTCCCTCGTCATCTCCGTTTATTGGCGCAGCGTCTTCGCCGGATGGTGGTGATGGTTCCCAGTCATCGATCTCTGCCCGCCACCGGCGATCATCGCCGGGGCCTGGAGGCAGCATTTGTGGATTGATCCGCTGTGCCGTGGAAGCTGAGGCGCGGCGGACCGAAGCCTGATGTCGCGCATAACGCGGCGGCGCGGGCAGTGGGCCTACGGGGATCGAAGGATCATCGGGCTGATCCCAGGGCAGGTCTTTCTTGTCCGCCCAGGGGAGTTTATCCAAAGGAAGGCGGAGGCCGATTGGCGAATCGCCGGGGATCAGGGTCAGGTAGCGAGAGCGAATCTTCCAGGGCGAGCTCTGCCAGACCCATGACCCATCCTCATCCTGGCCGCGCCGGATCGGCAGGACATATCCCGAAGGTTTGGAGAGTCCACGCTCGAACACACGCCGGATACGGTGCCGCTCCTCTGGATCATCGAGTTTGTTGTCGGTGGCGTCCACGTTGACCGGCAAGCTCCCTTCCTTGTCGAGCAGGGGGATCGGGTCTTCATAGGCCGCCAGGACATAGTTGACATCCAGCCCCAGGCGATGGGCGAGCCTTCTGAGAAATCGCTGGGCATGGGTGTGGGTGAACCCGTAATCTCGTCGATCATCGGCGATCAGGTCCGGATCATTCCAAAGCGGAAGGCCGTCCTTACGCCAGTAGGCCGAAAGCGCCCACCGGGGCAGGTGTTCGGCGGGATACCACTTGCCCTGGCCGAAATGAAGCAGCGGATGGCGGGCGAAACGCGCTGCCAGGCGTCGCAGCAACTGGCCGGCGATGCGCCGCTTGTCGTCGCCCACCGCAAGCGTGTTCCACTCCGGTCCGTCCATGTCATCAATGGAGACGAATGTCGGTTCGCCCCCCATGGTCAGGCGTACGTCCTCGGATTCCAGCAGGCGATCCACCTCCCGGCCAAGTTTCTCGATATCGGCCCATTGCTGTTCGGTGTAGGGAAGTGTTACCCGCGGGTCTTCGTGAATCCGGGTCACGGCCATCTGATGACCGAACTCGGTCTTGGCACCTTCAAGGGTTCCGGAGATGGGCGCCGCCGATAGGGGATCGGGCGTCGCGGCCAGGGGAATATGCCCCTCGCCGGTCAGGAGCCCACTGGTCGGATCGACGCCAACCCATCCCGCGCCGGGCAGATACGCCTCACACCATGCGTGCAGATCGGTGAAATCCTCGCTCGGACCGGCCGGACCATCCAGCGATTCCTGATCGGCGCGAAGCTGAATCAGATAACCGGAGACGAAACGGGCTGCGATCCCCAGATGGCGCAGCGCCTGAACCATCAGCCAGGCCGAGTCGCGGCAGGACCCCGAGCCCGAAGTCAGTGTCTCATCCGGAGTCTGAACGCCCGGTTCCATGCGGATCAGATAGCGAATCTCAGCTTGGACTCGCCGATTGAGTTCGACGATGAAGTTGACGGTGCTTTCATGCTTACGAGGCACCGTGAGCATGAAGCTGTTGAACGCCGCGCCGTGGTCGTGACAGACCAGGAACGGAGCGATCTCGCGTCCCAGCCACGGGTCGTACTGGAATGGGAATGATTCGGCTTCCGGTTCGATGAAGAAATCGAACGGATTGATGACGGTCATGTCCGCCACCAGATCGACGGTGACGCTGAATCGGCGCATCGGCCGGGGAAACACCAGGCGGGCCAGGAAGTTGGATTGAGGGTCCTGTTGCCAGTTGATGAAGTATTCGCCCGGTTCGATCTTAAGCGAATAGCTGAGGATCGGCGTGCGGCAGTGGGGAGCGGGCCTCAATCGAACGATCTGCGGTCCAAGTCGGATCGGGCGGTCATAGGTATAGGTAGTCTGATGATTGAGCGCAACGCGTATGGGCATTTGGCGAATCCCTTGTCAGCGGCGAGGGGAAGCCATTATAGGGGCTGGCGATTGAGGAGAGAGATCGCTCGATGTACCGGCGGAATCGCGGCAAAGGGGATCGCCATTGAGCAAAAGGGGGCTGGTTCACTCCGGTTGTGACCGGCCTCGATTGGATAGTTCCCGCCAAACTGAAGGGCCACGGCGACCCTGGGTATCGGTGAAGACCGGCTGGCCCTCGTGACAGAAACGATCCAGCGCTTCCAGAGCGGGCATGGGGATGTTTCGAGCACGCGCTTCCTCGAGGTAGTAAGACCACTCAGTGATCAGGCAGCCCAGTTCATCGCCTCGCCCGGCGGTGATGGTGTCGATCAGTCGCTGGTACGGGTCTTGATCGCCCGGCCGGCAGTCAAGGGCCCGAGCGATCTGTTCCATGGACAGGCCCGCCCGCGCTCCGAAGTTGATGACCTCCAGGCGTACGGCATCGGTGATTCGGTGCTTGAGCTGCTGAACCACCTTGAGCACCTGCCCCTGACCGGATTCGCCCCCGTAAGTAATGCCATCTTCCCGGCTGAACGCTTCAAGGATTGGCAGGCACTTCTGGAAAACCGCCCGCGGGCCGCCCACGAACGTTCTGAGCGTCCCTTCAGCGGCGGGACCGGGGCCACCGGTTACCGGGCAGTCGAGCATGAATACACCACGCGGACTCAATCGCTCGGCCATGATGCGCGCCATCGGGGCGGGAACGGTGCTCAAGTCGATCAGGATCGAGCCGGGGCGGCAGTGGGGCAGCAGGTGCTCATCAAAGACTTCCCGCATGACCGGCCAGACAAGGCTGGTCATGACCGTGTGACACTCATTCAGCAGTTCATCGATCGTTCCGGCCGGCCTGCCACCCATTTTCGTGAGTCGTTCCATCGCGCCGGTGGCGATATCGAACCCGATGACCGGATACCCGGCCTTGATCAGGTTCGCGGCCACACCACCACCGATCTGGCCCAGGCCGATGATTCCGATTGAGGCGGGGGTTGAATGGGGCATGGGATCAGGGCCGGTGGACGATCTGTCCGATCAGACAGCGGACTTTTACGATCAGAAACGGTCAGTCGGCGGCGCTGGTCCAGTTCAGGCCGACCCAGGACGACCTGACCTTACCAAAAAAGTCGCGCCAAGGGGGGCCGCTGGGCGACGGTGGCCCCTCGTGAAATTCGCGGGCGAGAGCGAACGGCCAACACATTATTGGAGATTTGCCGGGGTGGGGGGGTGATGCGGG
>JAFIFY010000153.1 GCA_020831765.1 Phycisphaeraceae bacterium
GCCGCAGCGACTGCGAGAAATCTTCCCACTGCCATGTAATACCTCTCTCTCGTTCTCTTCTACCCAGGCTTCCTGACGGGCGGCGGACGCCGGAAGCCTCATGTCTGAATTAGCTGAAGCCGCCTCTCTCTATCAAAGAGAATAACCGATCGGGCCTTCCTTGACAACCGCTTCGGGCCGATTTTCCAAAAATTCTTCAAAAGACCTTCACGGGCGTTTGCCGCAAGGCGTTCCAGGACGGAAAACATGTTCTAGAAAATCGAATTTGCGGCAGCGCGCAAAAAAAGACCGTGGTAAGGGGCAGCCGCTATCGGCGTCGGGTTGGCCATATCGAGTGGGTGGACGATGACGGTGCCCCGAGCGTGGTCGATGAACCCCTCAATCAGGAGGTCAGTGATGAAATCGGAGTGGGGCAAAATCCGGGGCAAACCGCGCACGCAGCAAGGCGCACCATGCCCCCACTTGCCCCTATTGAACGCACAAAACCGCATCTTTCCAAATGTTTTGGCAAGCAAGCGACCCCTACGGGATTCGAACCCGTGTTTTCAGGATGAAAACCTGATGTCCTGGACCAGGCTAGACGAAGGGGTCGTCTGAGGAGCGGTATTGTAGGGAGATGCGGGGATAGTTCAACCGAGGCGGTTGAGGGGTTATTCCCCGGCGGTCGGGGGATGCTCGTCGGGTGATGGTGGGGCCTCGCGGGCCGGGGGGCCGGTGGCTTGAGCCGTCGAGGTGACGGGGGATTGGGACCTCCCGGGAGTCGCCTGTTCCGAGCTTCGTCAAGGGTCCATTTCAGCGGGCGCGGGTTCGCACGACCGGAGTCACGGGATTCGAACTCCCGGGGGCGCGGGTTCGAACTTCCGGGGGAGTTAGAATCGCGGTTGTGGTTGGGTTGGAATTTGGTTCGGGGGTTATTGGAAAGTTGCTTGCATGCTGCGGGAGCTTCACATTCAGAATCTGGCGGTGATTGAAGACGCCGCGCTGGAGCTGGGTGAGGGGCTCAACTGTTTCACGGGCCAGACGGGTGCGGGCAAGAGCCTGGTGCTGGGGGCATTTGAGATTCTTCTGGGCCTGCGTTCGGGCGGTCTGGGCGATTGGGTCCGCCGGCCGGCGGATGAGGCGCGGATTTCGGGGCTTTTTGAGATCCATGATGCGGGGCTGCGCGGCGAGTTGGAAGCGATTCTGGATACACCGCTGGAGGATGCTCAGCTTCTGATCACGCGGAAGGTGTTCAGCACGGGCCGCACCAGCGTCATGGTGAATGGTCGGCCGCAGGTCGCGGCGGTTCTGCGGCGGGTGGGGGAGATATTGGTCGATATCCATGGCCGGCACGATCATCAGTATCTGCTCAAGCCGCGGCACCAGACCGAGGTGCTCGATGATTTTGGCGGTTCGGGCGCGGCGGCGCGTGAGCATGCGGCGAGACTGGCCGAGCTTCGGGCGCTGGTGCATCGTCGCCAGGAGCTTCGCCGGTCGGCGGGGATGCGAGATCAGAAGCTGAGGCTGCTACGGAGCCAGTTGGATGAGCTGGATGCCTTGGGGCCGGAGCCGGGTGAGTTTGAGCGGTTGCGGGGTATCGAGAAGCGGATGGCCGCGCTGGATCGCCTGCGGCGGCAGGTGGGTGAGACGCACCAGGCGTTGTATGAGATGGAAGGCTCGGTGGTCGAGCGATTGAGTTTGCTGGCGCAGCGGTTGACCGAGCTTGCTGAACTGGATGATGGGCTGGTTCCGGCGATGGAATCGATGCGTCAGGCGGCGGTGGGACTGCGTGAGGTGGCGTTTGACCTGGAGCGATATGTCAGCCGATTGGATGCCGACCCGGCGCAGGCCGAGGAGAACCAGGCGCGGCTGAATCAGTATCACCGGCTGCTGAATCGCTACATCGGCATTCCCGGGCCGGGTGAGGACCCGGGCGCATTGCTGGCGGCATATGCCGGTTCGCTGCGCGATGAGCTCCGGACGCTGGACCACGAGGATGGCGATGAGCGGGAGATGGCTGGGCGGATCGAGAAATTGGCGCGGGAGGTTGGCGAGCTGGGCGTTGCTCTGGAAGCCAAACGCCGGGAGGCGGCGGCGCAACTGGAGCCGCTGGTGGATCGTGAGCTTTCGGAACTGGGCATGAGCGAAGCGCGGTTCCGGATCGCGTTCGATCAGGCGGAAGAATCGGACGAGTCGGAGGATGAATCGGCGGAGGGATCAGAGCGGCTGAGGGAGTTGGCCCTTCGCCGGGTGGAGTTTCTGATTCAGCCCAACCCGGGTCAGCCGGCGGCACCGCTGCGCCTGATCGCCAGCGGGGGCGAGTTGTCGCGCATCATGCTGGCGGTCAAATCGATCCTGTCGCGAGGCGAGCACACGAGTGTGCTGGTGTTCGATGAGATCGATGCGAACATCGGCGGACGATTGGGCACGGTGATCGGCACGAAGCTGCGTGCGTTGGCGAGGCGGCCGATCCACGAAGCCGCGGCGTTCTCGGGCTGTCACCAGGTTTTGTGCATCACGCATCTACCGCAGATCGCGGCGTTTGCCGATCGGCATCTAAAGATTACTAAGTCCTCTGAAGGCGCGGGGGATGAGCGAACCACGCGGAGCCGGGTCGAGCGGGTCGATGGGCAAGGCCGGGTCGAGGAACTAGCCGAGATGCTGGCCGGCCGTGAGGCAAGCCGAACAACGCTTCAGCAGGCCGAGGAACTTTTGGCACGTGCGCGGGAGGGCGATGGCACGATCGAGGGGATCGTGGTCGGGGGCGATGGGAAGGCGGGTAAGAATGGCTCGGGCGGTAGGAGTGGCCGGAAAGCGGCGTCGGTGAAGGGCTCGACGAAGCGGTCGAAAGCGGGATCGGGCAGGGGCGCTGGCGGGCGCAAGGGCGCGGGTGAAAAGCATCGCTAACGGTGGATCGTTGGCCAGGCGATCGGTTTGGTGTGATGTGGCATCGGACTGATGCGTGAAGAGGGGAGTGCAATCGTTGCCATCGAGGCCCGGGCTTGGTTTCCCGATGGACCATAAAGCCCTACAATCACGCAAGTGGCGCATTTCCGCCGACTTTGGAGTAGACCCGAGGTGCTGCTGACCGCCCAAGCCAATGATCTCCCGGTTGCGGCCTGGCTGCGCACTGAGCTCGAGGGGGTTCGTGTTCGGCTCCATCGCGAGTTGCGGAGCGAGTTGGCGTGTGTGAACAATCTGGTGCGGCATGTCGAAGCATTTGGCGGCAAGATGCTCCGTCCGACGCTGGTGCTGGTGACGGGGTTGGCGACATCGACGGTGGGGCTGGGCGACCCGGTGCGATCGGCGGCGCCGGCCGGCGCGGTGGCCACGGGCAACGGCCATCCTGACTTGCGGCAGCCGATGATGGCCGAGCCGATCGTGGCTTTCGATCAGGCCGTGACCGATGAGCATCGCATCCTGGCGACAGTGATGGAGATGACTCATCTGGCGACGCTGGTGCATGATGATGTGCTGGATGAATCCAGCGTTCGGCGGGGCGGGGCGACACTCAACTCGCTGCGCGGCAATGAAGCGGCGGTGATGCTGGGCGATTATCTGATCAGCCATGCCTATCGGCTCTGCTCGAGTCTGGATCGACAGTGGATCGCCGAGATGGTGGCCGACACCACGAACATGGTCTGCGAGGGTGAACTGCTGCAACTGAGCAATCGAGAGAACTGGGCGTTGGATGAGGAGGTGTATTTTGAGATCATCCAGCGCAAGACGGCCAGCCTGTGCGGGGCGTGTTGCGCAATCGGCGCTGAGTTGAGCGGCGCGGGTGAACAGATCACCTCGGGCATGCGGCGATTCGGCGTTAAGGTGGGGATGGCGTTTCAGATCGTGGATGATCTGATGGACCTGATGGGCGAGGAATCGATTGTCGGCAAGAGCGTGCATCGCGACCTGGTGAAGGGCAAGAGCACATTGCCGCTGCTGCATGTGCTGCAACAGTCCGGCGGCGCGAGACTTCGAGGGCTGATCGAGCGCATGGTCGCGTCGCCCGCCGACCCGGCGGACCTGCAGGAACTTCGCCGGTTGATCGCCCAGGGCCGGGGCGAGGATTATGCTCGCCAGCGGGCCGAGCGGCTGATCAATGAAGCCCTGGCCGAGCTTCGCGTGCTGCCTTCAGGGCCGGGCCGTGAGTTTCTGGAATATCTGGCCGGGCGTGTCTTGACACGTAAGTATTGAATTTGATAACTATTACGCTCAGGAAGGAATCGGGATCTCGTCCCCGGGGGTGAGCCGGGATTCGAGGGGTGCATCGCGTATGGTCGATGCTTGATGGAGAGCGGGGGCGGGTTGGGCCGATTGGCGATGCAGCCTGGCGGGCACCTGCCTGGAGCTTTACTCCCTGTGTAAAGAGGTGTCCTAAGATCGTTTGGCGCGTGTTTGATCATCGATCGACGGGCGTGCCTGGGGGAACGCCGGGGCGCGGCGTTCGGGGTTTCGGGGGTGTTGTGATTCCGGGGGTGGTTTGATTCCGGGGGTAGGACTTTGCCATGGAATCGTCAAAGCCAAGAGTGCTGGTGCTGGCCGGGCCGGTGACCCGATCGACGACGGCGATGCATGAACTGTCCAGGCAGTTCGAGGTCGATGTCTTCGAGGATGTGGACAAGGCGGTCGAGGCGCTTCGAACGCATACCTACCACGCGATCTTCGCCGATGTGGGCGATTTCCTTCCGCTGGAGCGGGAACTGGTCAGCGAGCGATCGACGATGGTGCTCAACACGATCGGCGAGGGTGTGTGCGTCATCGATGCCGATGGCCGGTGCGCGTTCTCGAACGCGAAGATGCGTTCGTTCCAGCCCGAGGTGTTCGAGAAGATTCGACAGATCACACTTCAGGCGCGCGCGGTACTGGAGACGCAGAAGGGCGGACACAGCGATCCATCGCAGGTGCGATCCAAGAAATTCACCGTTCAGCACGCCGATCGTTATTTCGAGCTTTTATGTTCGCCGGTGTTCGATCAGCAGGGAAATGTCCGCCAGGTGGTGACGATCGCCTGGGATGCCACCAGCGGCCGGCGGTTGCAGCAGAAGATCGATGCGATCGATGCCTCGGGCCGTGAACTGGCGCGGATCGAATCCGATGCGATCTCGAAGCTGCAACCCAGTCAGCGGCTTGAACTCTTGCGCGACAAGATCATCCGGTATTCCAAAGACCTGATGCACTTTGATCACTTTGCCATCCGCCTGATCGACAAGCGGACGAACAAACTGGAAGTGGTCATCGCCGAGGGCCTGCCCCCCGAAGCGTTGGATGTCGATCTTTACGCCCAGCCGGAAGGCAACGGCATCAGTGGTTACGTGGCATCGACCCGGCGGAGCTACATCTGCCACGACACGGAGAAGGACTCGCGCTATGTTCAGGGCTTGCAGCACTGCAAAAGCTCGCTGACCGTGCCGCTGTTGCTCTACGATAAGGTGCTGGGCGTTTACAACGTCGAGAGCCAGACGGTGGGGGCGTTCAATGAGGATGACCGGCAGTTCGCCGAGATTTTCGGTCGATATGTGGCCGTTGCGCTGCACATGCTTGATCTATTGGTGGTCGAGCGTTTCACCACCAGTGGACAGATGGCCGACAACGTTTTCCAGGAAATGTCCCAACCGCTGGCGGACATCGAGACCGAGACGCAGACGCTGATCGAGGAATACATCGGCGATGACACGATGCGCGGCCGGTTGAATCGGATTCTCGAGCAGGTGCAGATGATCCGCCAATCGGTCAAAAACGTGGCGACCGGGCCCAAACATGTGCTGGGCGGTGATGAGAAGACCCAGGACCTGGACCCCGAGGCGCTGGCGGGCAAGAGCATCCTCGTGGCCGACGATGAAATCAACATCCGCCGGACGATCGGCGGGGTGTTCCGGCAGATGGGGGCGACGGTGACGCTGTGCAAGGATGGATACGAAGCGATCAACATGATCGAGCAGCGGCCGTTCGACCTGGTCCTTTCCGATATCCGCATGCCGTACCGCACGGGATATGAAATCTTCGCGGCCGTTCAGCGCAATCATCCACAGGTTCCGGTCATTCTGATGACCGGTTTCGGCTACGATCCCCACCACTCGATCGTCCGCGCCAGCCAGGAGGGCATGAGCAGCGTGCTCTTCAAGCCGTTCCGAATCGAGCAGCTTCTGGAGGATGTGTTCAAGGCACTGGGGCTTCCGATCCCGGCGATCTGCGGCAAGCCGGCGACCCAGCCGGGTGAAGCGTGAGCGCCGCCGCCGGACGCCGGACCATGAAAAAGCAACGCGCCCATGAACGGGGCCGCACGCTCGCCGGTGGCCGCGCCCTGGCGTGTCGATGTCTGGCCGAGGTGATCCAGTCGTCCTCATCCGGTCTGCCGGGCATGGTTGATCCATCGTCGCTGGGGTTGGCGGCGTCTGGCGACGATCGCGGGAAGGAATCGGAATCGCCGCGCAAACCGGGCGCGGCCGATGGCGGGCGATCGATGGCCTATGCGACGGTGACCCTCACGCTGCAACGCTGGTTGACCAGTCGGCACGTGATCAATCAGTTTGCGCGGCCGAAGTTCGACAGCCTCGATGCCCGAGTCGCCGCCGTGCTGATGACCGGGGCGACGCAATTGCTCTGGATGCCGAATCAGCCTGCGTTCGCGGTGGTGGATGATCTGGTTGAAGTCTGCCGCGCCTGGGTGCATCCCAAGGCGACCGGGCTGGTCAATGCGGTTTTGCGACGGATCGCCGAATCGGTGGGACGCGCGGAGCCTGAATTGCCTTGGGCACCCGCGCCGGATCGGCTTCCGCTGGAGGGGGGCGGGACTTTGTTTCTGAATAAGCCGCTGCTGACAATCCGCGGCACGGAGCTGGATCATTGGGAAGTGTCGCTGAGCCATCCGGCGCGGCTGTTGCGTCACTGGGTGAAGCGCCATGGCGAGCAGGGCGCGATCGAGCTGGCGCTGCACGGACTGAACCATCCGCCGATCATCATCGCGATGGAGCCGGGCGGACATGATGGCGGGGATGGGCGACTTCTGACACATCGCGAGGAAGGTTTCGCCGTGTGGCAGGGGCCGCCGGATGAACTTTCCGGGTTTCTTGCCGGACACGCCGCGCGGCGGGTGCAGGACCCGACAGCCGCCGAGCCGGTGAACCGATGCGCGGCGATGGGCATTGCTCCAAGCCGGGTGCTGGACCTCTGCGCCGGACGGGGCACCAAGGCGCATCAGCTTGCCATCACCTATCCGCAAGCCCGGATCGTGGCCCATGATCCCGATGGCGAGCGGGCCGAGTCGTTGCGGGAGCTTGCCCAGCGGTTCGAAAATATCGAAGCGGTCGATTCGGCGGGGCTTGAGTGGCTCGAGCTGGCGTCGTTCGATCTCCTGCTGCTGGATGTTCCCTGTTCCAACACCGGCGTTCTGGGCCGAAGGCCCGAGGCACGGTATCGATTCACCGCCAGGCAACACCGGTCGTTGATTGAACTGCAGCGCGGGATCATCGAGCACGGGATGGCCTTCCTCTCGCCGCATGGCCGGATGGTTTATTCCACGTGCAGCATCGAGGAGCCGGAAAACGAGCAGCAGGTTGCATGGGCCTGCGAACGATGGCCGCTGGAGATCGAACACCAGGCAACGGCACGACAGCGCGGCCAAGGCTGCCGCTCGCGCGATGGCGGATTCGTCGCCATCCTGCGCCTGACTTCAACACACGGCTAAAACGCGCTCATACCAACCCGCCGTTGATCTACCGTGCATATTGAACGGCCTCATACAACCGAATGGCCCGATGGCGGCGTTCCTTGAGCATTTCACGACTGATTCGACGGGAATCCAATGACATGATCGTACAACGGCGATGCCCGGTACATTGTGGCCGGGTGAGTAAAGGCGGAAAACCACCGTATGATCAGTCACGATTAAAGCGATCTGATAACTCGTCAGGCGATCGCGTTTGCCTTCCGTCGGCGAGATCGTCTGAAACCGGGAAGTATTTTCTCAAAAACTTGCTCATTGCGACAAGGACGCTCTTTAAAAAGTCATATACAATAAACATCAGTCCGATCAGCACCATTACCTTGGCAAACGAATATTCACAATCATAGCTTTTTTCCACATAATCCACCGCACCCTTGAATCCAACCATCTCAAGGGCGAGCGCCCCGAAAAAAGGGAACACCAAGGTAAAGAAAAGTATCAGCAATCCAAATTTATGATTACTCATGATAAACACCATGACTGGGGCAAATCAGCTCAAGGAATGCTGAGATGTTGGCCATCGACCTCCTGTCGTGGACGGGTTTCCTTCAGCACGGTCTTCCGTCCATACGGGTCGCACGGATACCGCTCGGTCGAGCGTTCATCGAGGTCGTGATGGGAAAGTCGTTGCCGCGCTGAAGCGGTCGGTGGGCTCTGGCCGGAAGATTTCCGCGCTGTCAGCAAGTTCTAAACCCCGTGAGCACAGGCCCGGTCAGGCGTGAAATGCCCAGGAATCCGGCGACCCGACACGCACAAAGTATACCCCGCGATCCTCAATTCGCCAGCCCCGGATCGGCCGTTCCAGGGAGGGCTCCATTCTTGGTACACCGCCGCCTTCACCCGGCCGCGCTGGTCGAGATCGACCGCGATGGTTTCAGTTGCGATGCCAGTTCGTCCAGCAGGACATCGAGTTGGCCGGTGGAATTGTAAAAGTGTGAACTGATGCGAAGTCGCCCGGCACGAAGGGCGATTTCGATCTGCTTCTCGCGCAG
>JAFIFY010000157.1 GCA_020831765.1 Phycisphaeraceae bacterium
GCCATCGCATCTTCACTCGGCTGCTCGATGCGCCACTCGAGCTTGCCGCCGGCGCAATCGAGGTGGGCCATGAAAAAGCGGCCGCGATACCGCCAGAAAAGCGGCCAGATGACCAGGCGATCGGTAAGGGGAATGGTAAGCCGTTTCTCGATCGCATCCCGGCTGTGCCACTCCAGCGTCCCCTCGCCGATCTGGCCTTCGCGAACCTTGACCGGTTTGGAGACTTCATACAGGAACATCAGCCAGTGCATGCGATCATCGAAGCCGGCCTCGGAGATGATTCCGGTCAGGTGAATCTGTCCGGCCGTGAGTTGAAGACCCGCTTCCTCTTCGATTTCCCGCAATGCGCAAGCGGTCGGGCTTTCGCCGACGGCCGTCTCGAGCTTGCCACCGATGGGCGAGTAAAGGTCCTTATTGGGCGGCCTTCGCCGGTGCAACAGCAGCCAGCGGTCTTCCCGGTCGCGCAGGTAACACAGCACGGCGATTCGGTAGGGCAGCTCGGTCATCGTGGCGATGATAACCCGATTGCGCAAGCGCAGCGTGATGGCTCGGGCGAAGATGCTGATGGACGTGGCCCGCCCGGCAATGAAAAACCGCCAGGATTGGCGGTTGAAAATTGAAAAACAGGGGGGTGTGGAACCGAATCGACCCGCCTCACGCGGACGTCGCCGCGGTCGCGGTCTCGTTGGCTTTGCGCTGATTGAGACGCGCGGCCAAGCGGCTCTTGTACCGCGCGGCGGTGTTCCGGTGAATGGTCCCTTTGGCCGCGACCTGGTCCAGACGCTTGTAGAGCGCCTTGAGCTTGGCGTTGCAGTCGTCCAGCGAGCCGTGTAGCAGGGCTTCGCGATAGTCCTTGATCATGTCGCGAAAGCTACGCTTGCGCCAACGATTGAGCGCGCGGTGCTTGGCGTTCTGGCGAATTCGCTTCTTGGCACTGAGGGAATGAGCCATCAGGAACGGTTCCTCACGGGGGCGCGGCCGAAGGACCCTCCCTCAGCCGAGTTCCGCAGTATAGCCGATGAGGTTGAAACTGCAAACGAGGAATCCTGAGCTGATCAAAAGACTCACGAGTATGGAAAAGGGCGTCAGTTCAGCGACGGATCAGGCGGCAGCAGCTTCGGGTTTCGCTCAAGCATCCCCATGGCCCGGTCCACCCGAGCCAGCAGCAGGGTCCACAACTCCGGATCATCGGAGAATACCAGGCTCGCGTCGCCGGGCACCAGCAGCCACGAGCCGGTGGCCAGCTCCGCTTCGAGCTGCGCCGGGCCCCAGCCGGAATAGCCCGCATAAAAACGGACCGAGTTATCGCCTTTCTGGGCCAGCTTGCTCAACTGATCGGAATCCGCTGTCAGGTACAGACCCGCCAGCACATCGAGTTGGGCCTGATCGGCGTGACCATGCAGGGCGAGCAGCGGTCCATCACATGGGCCGCCGTACCGAAGTACCCCCTCGCACTGGCAGTAACCCTCGCCAAGCTGCTCCCAGGCATCCCGCACGGAGACGTCCAGCGGCCGATTGAGGATCAGGCCCATGGCACCGTCTTCGTTGTGCTGGACGATCAGCACCGCCGTCCTGTGGAAGTGCGGATCATCCATCTCCCTGGATGCCAGCAGAATCTGCCCTTGCCTTGATGCCATCACCCGTGCTCCGTGGCATGACGACGGCCTTACACCGCCGACCGACTCCCATAAGCATAACCGCCTTGCGCGGCGGGAAAAGTGCCCGATGAACATGGCCGGTATCCGCAATCCCAGGCAAGCGAACCACGCCCAGAGACCTTCGACGGATCGATGCCTCGGTCCTATGGCGCGGGTTCGGTTTCGGCGACGCGGAGAAGTTGGGTCTGCGATGTAATCTGATCGGTCATGGTCAGTTCGGCCTCCCCCAGTTGCCGGACGGTTTCGATGGTCATCCGGGCGTTGGCGTTGCGCCCGACCACCTCGCCGCGCTGCAGGTCCATCATGATCTGCGTGTTGTATTGGCCCGCCGTCATGCGGATGGCAAGCCCCGGTGTTTCGGCCAGACGCTGGGCGTCGGGCTCAAGGGTCAGGGTGCCTTCGCCATTGACCATGGCGACGGGAATCTGGGCGATGGTTTCCGTGCCCGAGAGCGAGAAGTTGACGTTGCGGGTGACGGTGCCGGTCGCCTGCCGCTGGTCCCGCGTGTGTGACCAGCCTTGGCCCGACTCGATCGACTCCGGCGCGTCGGGGACGGTGCAGAGTGAGGCCGCGACCTCGTTGAAATCAAAAAGCGACCGAAGTTCGATGTCGCCTTCAAGGCCGGCCAGTCGCTGTTCGATCGCATCGATGCCCCGCACATCTCTCACCGAGCCATCGGCATGGATGTTTACCGTGACACGGGATCCGGCAAGGACGCCCAAGGCGCGATGAAACGCCTCGGTATCGCCCGAACCTTCGCGGGAGTCATTGCGTGAAACCTGGCCTTCGGGATCGGTCACCTCGACGCGCATCCATTGGACCGTCAGTTCGCCCTGCGCCGAGCCATCCGGTTCAACAGCCTGAACATCCCAGTTCAGGAGCGCGGTGGTGTTGGCTCGGATCTCCACCGTCCGCGTCCGGCCCTGGACATCCAGCGTCTTGTTGACATGCACCTGGTTCCAGAGCTCGAACCGCGAACTCTGTCCGGCGATGAACCTTGGTCGCAATGAGACGGTCGCATCTTCCGACGCGGTCTGAGCCTGGCCATTGACGCCGGGCTCTTGAGTCGGCGGAACCTCCGCCCGAACCGGAGAAACCGGCCCGGAGGCGAGCAGGGCGAAGATGAGCAGGCACGCCGGGACCAGCCCGGGCACCGAAGAAACGCGATGAACAAAGGGTTTTCTCATGGTCGGCAACCTGTCGGGTGAGCCTCAGTTGTAACAGAATCGCCGGGGACGATCCGCACGGCGAGTTCTCGAATCCTAGGCTTGCGGG
>JAFIFY010000161.1 GCA_020831765.1 Phycisphaeraceae bacterium
TGGGCGATGCCATGACCGGCCTCATGCAACCGAATGGCCTGATGGCGGCGTTCCTTGAGCATTTCACGACTGATTCGACGGGAATCCAATGACATGATCGTACAACGGTGACGACCGGTACTTTATTGCCGGGTTAGTAAGTGGCTCCGCTAGCGGCTTAGTCAGTCTTGTCGCTTCCACCGTAGCCATTCAGCAAGGCAATCATACGAAACTCGCTTCTCAGCCAGATTCTCCGGCAAAGCCTGATACTTCTTCGACCTCAGAAGTGTCTCAGCAGACTGTGGCAATGCCGGAAATTCTTGAGCGGTTCACCGGCGGGTTTGGGTGCTTACATGACGGGCTATTCACCAAAACAGATCTGGTCACGCTCACTCGCGAGGGTGTTCACCTCTGGCCGCTGGATGGCAAAGGTGAGTTTCGTCACCTACCCTTGACGTGGCCGGGCCGCTCACTGCGTGAGATTATGCCGACCAATCAAGAAATGCTTCGTCGTAGGGATCAGGGGAAGGGGCCGGGAGGGGCAATATTCGCTTTACCTGCGGCGGATGAGGTTTGGGTTTGCAGTGGCACTGGGGCGGTCGCGGTTTTTCACCTCGATGGTGGTAAGCTAACTTTACGGTCGACACTCGAAGTCCAAGGTCGCGTGCAAGCTGTTTCCGCCAACGGCGAGTTTGTTCTTTTTTCCAATGATAGAAATTATGGATTAGGAACGATTTTTGATGTGATTCGATCGCGCAGTGTCGGCACAATCGGTCAACAAGGCTCGGTAATCGTGGAGTCCTGTTTTTCGGAAGATGGGCAATATCTCTTGGCACTGATGTTGGACTTTGGACCTGACTCCGGGGCGACGTTCGAACTAACATTGATTCGTTTCCACATCCGGACCGGGCGAATCGACAATATCCAGACCCGCGAACATCAGGGAATCGGTGCAATCGCGCTGACGCCCAATGGAGATCGTGTCATCATCGGTACGGGTAAATACGAGCTGAAGACAAAAGCATTTGCTGCCGACGCGAGATGGACCAGCCTGTCTAGGAGTAATTCGGGAATTACAGCTATTGAAGTCTCACCATCCGGTGAGTTCGTTGTTGCAGGAAATGAACACGGGGATTTATGGTGCGTATCGATCGCCACCGGTGAGCAAAAATGGCGGATTCCGGGCATCGCGGCAAAGGAACGCGATGGTCGAACTCGCTTGATCCGGTGGTCTCCGGATAACGCTCGCATTTTGGTTGACATCGAAGGTCATCCTGTACGAGTCATCGATGTTGCGGAAGGAAGAGAGCTGCTCAAGTTGCCGCCGCATTCAAGTGAAATATTGTTCAGGATTTCTGATGACGGCGAACATGTTTTCCGTTTTAGCTCTTTTGGAGCGGCATCTTCTTCTTTGGGTTTGAGCAGAGATCTCCGCCGGTCGGAATTCGACGTGATTGGTCCTTTTGCCGAGGGAATATCTGATTTCGCCATGGTTGCGGGCGGACAAGCAGTGGCTGTAGTTACCTCCGATGGAGGGATCAGCGTACAGCAACTGAACGAAGGTGTTGTCAGCAGACGTCGACCGATCGGCAGGTTCGATCAGATTACCTTGATCACTGAAGTCCCAAGCAATCAAAACAGACTGTTTGCCGCCAAGCAGAGTGGCAACATTGAATTGATTGATTCGACGTCGCTCAAGACACTTGCCGTTATAGCGAGGATTAGGCCGGACTTCGCGTCGTGGCGTGTGGTGGGTAGCCGCGAACCGGAGGAAGATGGCCCGGTGTTTCTTGTCAATGCGCCGATTCAAGGTGTGTTTCCGTCCCCTTGTGGTAAATCGATTGTCATCCTTCAGGCGGATGGCGTTGCGAGATACCAGCCTCTCGAAGGAAGGGAAGACGGTATTGAGCTGAAGACGCCTGATAGTTTTATTTCACGAATTTTAGGCGTCTCCAGAAGTGGGCGTACAGTGGTGACACGTCGTGCCACGTGGGATACTGTCGATATCTGGCAGATCGGAGAGACTGTGTCGCGCCGCTCAATGACCAGGGAAGCATCACCGCTGCTTTGTGTTATCCCGGGATTTGACGATCGAACGTTTTGGATGTTGTCTGCAGACGGACGTCTCAGTGCTGTGGATATTGCGACGCTTGAAATCATTGGCAGTAAGAAGCTCATTCGAGAAGAGGCTGCCATGGCCAGTTCTTCAACCGGTGGTGAGGTTATCCACTGGGATTTTGGCGATGGACGGTATATGGTTCAGCGTTTGCGATGGCCGGATGGGGACGATCCAGAGCAGTGAGTACTGGTAAACTGCTCTCCGAAATCTGAAGGAGCAGTTCAGAGGGGTTCGGCGTCTTTGAGACAGTAGTCGAATCAAGGTAACTGTTCCATCATCCCCCTGGCCTGAAGCCGTAACAGTCGCAACGGGAGATGGGTTCAGGCCGGGGGTTGCCAGTGATCGGGGAGGAATTGGGTGAGATTTCGGTTGAGGTTTCGGGCAGGCGGGTGAAAAGGTCGTTGAGGTAGGCCGTCGGCTCGATCCGGTTTTGCTTGGCGCTGCTGATGAGGCTGAACATGGCCGCCGCCCCCGGAAGCCGCCGCAGCGCGGCCGGCGGCCTGGCTGCCGATGAGCAGCCAGTTCTTCCTTCCGATCGCGTTGCCGCGCAGGCTGCGTTCGCAGGTGTTGTTGTCGATCGCCAGCCGGCCGTCATCCAGATAACCGCTCAGCGCTTCGGCCTGGTTGAGCACGTCATGGACCGCCTCGCCCAAGCCGCTTTCGGGTAATGCATCGGCCGCCTGCATCTCGCACCACGCCGCACACGCCGTCGCCGCGCCGGAACCAGTCCAGCCGCAGTCGTCACTTCGTCGAGTCGATGATCCATCACACCAGTCTGACAACAACGCCGACATCATGGAAGACGGGTTTGGTGGAATGGATTCTCTTCTTCCACGGCCAGCAGCAGGGGCCGAATCACTTCGGTCATGATGTCCGCCTGGCGCATCATGCCCAGGTCCGAGGGGTGCGAGGCATCGTTGGTCGCTTCGTGATCATCGCCCAGCAGGTGCTCACCGTTGAGGTAGTGGATGCCCGGCACGCCGTGCTCGATCAGCTTCTGGAACGTGAGGCGAAGCTCGCGGCGCTTGGCTTGATGATCCTCGCGCACCCGGCGTTGAATCCATGCGCTTGTCATGATGCGGTCTTCGACCAGGATGATCGGGACCGTGGGCTTGAGCTGGCGCAGCTTCAGAACGAACGGCAGGGCGCGCTCGCGCACCATCGGCGGGCTCATGTTGGGCAGACAATCGACGACAAAGATCGAGGCATCCATGGTGCCCATCAGGTCGGCCATGATCGGTTCCATGCAGGCAGCGCCGCCGAAGCCGAAGTTGATTAGGTGACGGTCCAGTCGCCGGCCGGTGATGTGGGCGTGGGCCATGCCCGGCCGTGAAGCCCCGGTGCCATGTACGATGCTGGTGCCGTAATAGACGATCGGGCGTGGGCGCGGCGGTAGCCAGCGAACCTTCGCTCCGGAAGGCAGGCCGACCTCGACCTTGCTGACCGGGACTCGTAGCGGGAGATAGATCATGTATTGGCGCAGGCCCGGGTCCAGGTCCACACCAAGCTGCTTATCGACTTGGGGCATCTTCCAAGGTTCGCCGGACTTCACCCAGCACCACCTGCCCGACGGATCGCGGGCGTACAGATCCAGCCCCATTTCACTGGTTGGATTTCGCAGGCTGTTGTCGAATTGGGGATCGACCAGCAACCATCGCGCCCAGATGTCGGTCGCCTCGGTTTCAAAGCGCACGACCATTCCCGCCGCGCTCTGACCCCGTTCCCAGACCTTCTCGGTAACCTTGCCCTGCGCCCAGGCGGGAAGCCGGTGGTAGTACTCACGAGGATCTGCAAAGGGGCGGCCTTCAAGCGGCCCGATCGTCGCGATATCGAACCATTGAATGCCCGTCCGGTCAGAATCGGGCGGGTTGCTGGGCTGGGGCGGAGAAATCTGGGTCATGAGACATTTTCCTAGAACCACCCGCCGACTACCATGATGCGTCGGGGCGGCGGCGGAAATATAGCCGATCGCCGCCTTGGATGGCCGCCTGGCTGATTCGTCCCGAAGCCTGGGGAACCGGCAAAGGCCGTGTGCGACTGCAATAAACTTGCTGGTGCCGGAGTTGGCCCAGCGATTGGTAGGGAATCGGCTTGTCAAAATATTCGCCCATCTGAAACGGGCGGCGACGCGGCCCCGAAAAGGGGGCGGACATCTGAAGATCGACCCTCGCAGGAGTGATTGGCATGGCATCGCCCCAGGAACCGGAAGTCATGATGAACGAGGACGATGCGGCCGCCGCGGCCAAGCTCGTCGAGGCGGGGAAAACGCTGACTCAGGAGGTGGGCAAGATCATCGTCGGCCAGACCGAGGTTCTGGAGCAGATCATGATCGCCATCCTCGCACGGGGGCACTGCCTGCTTGAGGGGGTGCCGGGGCTGGCCAAGACGCTGATGATCCGGTGTCTGGCCGATGCGATGAAGTTGAGCTTCCGGCGCATCCAGTTCACGCCCGATCTCATGCCCGCCGACATCACCGGCACGGACATCATCCAGGAGGACCCGCAAACCGGCCATCGTCAGATGGTCTTTGAGATGGGGCCGATCTTCGCCCAGATGATCCTGGCCGATGAGATCAACCGAACGCCGCCCAAGACCCAGGCCGCGCTGCTCGAAGCCATGCAGGAGCACAATGTCACGGTGGGCGGCAAGACCTATACGCTTGAAGAGCCTTTCTTCGTGCTGGCCACGCAGAACCCGATCGAGCAGGAAGGCACTTATCCGCTGCCCGAAGCCCAGCGCGACCGCTTCGTCTTCATGGTCAAGGTCAATTATCCCAGCCGCGCGGAAGAGCGCCGGATCGTGGAGCAGACCACCGGCGAGTTCGCCAACCAGATTCAGCCGGTCCTGACCGGCGCTCAGATCATCACCGCCCAGAAAACCGTGCGCAAGGTTCCCGTGCCGGACCATGTTCTGGATTTCGTCCTGGACCTGGTCCGTCGGTCGCGTCCCAGCGAGCCGGATTGCCACCCGTTTGTCAAGGAATTGATCGAGTGGGGGCCCGGCCCCCGAGCCTGCCAGCACCTTGTGATCGCCTCGAAGGTCCGTGCCTTGTTGCGCGGGCGGTATCACGTGACGCTTGATGATGTCGAGGCGCTGGCGTATCCCGTGCTGCGACATCGCGTGGTCCCGACGTTCAACGCCGAGGCCGAAGGGATCACCGTTGATGGCATCATCGAGAAGTTGCTGGCCGCCACGCCCCGGCACGAGGCGGCGGGCGTGATTTAGCCCGAATCCGCTCCTGGAGTCGTTTGGCCGGTGATCATGATCGCCACCGGGCACATTCCCCGGTGTGCTGTGCGGAGAACAGGCGTCCATGGCCCAACTCAGCGAATTTCTCACGCCGCTGGACCTGCAGCGCATCGGCAGTCTTCAGGTTCTGGCCCGGCTGGTTGTCGAAGGCTACTGCACGGGCCTGCATCGCTCACCTCACAAGGGCTCATCGGTCGAGTTCAAACAGCATCGCCAGTATGTGCCCGGGGATGATCCGCGGTACATCGACTGGAAGGCGTACGCCAAGACCGACCGGGTGTACATCCGGGAGTATGAAGAGGAAACCAACCTCCGGGCGACGATGATCGTCGATCAGAGCGGGTCAATGGGCTACGAGGGGTCGGGGGGGATGAGCAAGCTTCAATATGCATCCCGATTGGCCGCGTGCCTGGGTTATCTGCTGCTTCAGCAGGCCGATGCGGTGGGGCTGGTGACGTTCGACACCAAGGTGCGCAAGCGCATTCCGCCGCGATCCCGGCCCGGTCACCTGCGCGTGGTGCTGGATGAATTGCAGAAGTCGCGGCCGCGCGGCGAGACCGATCTGGGCACGGTGCTTCACGATCTGGCCGAACTCCTGCCCCGTCGGGGCATGCTCATCCTCATCTCCGATGCCTTCGGTGATGTGGCCAATATCCTTTCGGCCCTGGCGCACCTGCGCCATGCCCGTCATGAAGTGATTCTGCTTCAGATCTGGGATCGGGATGAACTGGAGTTTCCCTTCCGGCAATGGACCCGCTTTGATTCCATGGAACAATCCGGGGTTCATCACCTGGTGGACCCGGCCATGCTCCGTCGCGGCTACATGGAGAAGCTGGCCGCCTTTCGCGAGGAGCTGACGATGGGCTGCCGTCGCCATCGGGTTGACTTGGTCCCCCTGGTGACCGATGAGCCTTACGCCGAGGCGCTGGGCAAGTACCTGGCCACGCGAAGGAGGCGGTCATGACGTTCTTGAGCGCGGCGATGCTCGCGGGAATCTTCGCGTTCAATATCCCGCTGATCATCCACCTGTTCAATCGCAGCAAGTTCAAGGTCGTGCGATGGGGCGCGATGCACCTTCTGGATTCGGTCGTCCGCAAGAACACCCGGCGGATCAAGCTGGAGCAGATTCTGCTCCTGATGGTCCGGGCGATGATCCCCGTGGCCCTGGCGCTGGCGATGGCCGGTCCGGTGGCCACCAGCCTTCGGGCGATCTCGGCGGATACGCCCTCGGGCCTGGTGGTGATGCTGGATGCCAGTTTTTCGATGATGGCCGGTGAGGGTGAATCCAGCCACTTTGAATTGGCCCAACGCGAGGCGAGGCGATTGATCGAAGCGCTGCCGCGCGGTTCGACGGCGACGGTGCTGCTGATCGGTCATCAGACCGTGGCGCTCACCGACCGGCCGACCACGGACCTTGCCCGGCTGCTGGATCGACTGGATGCGGCCGAGCCGACCCATACCGCGGCGCAGATGGTTCCGGCGATCGAGTATGGGCTGGAAGTCGCCTCGCGGCTGCCCCATGCCCGGCGCGATGTGGTGCTGCTGAGTGATTTTCAGATGGTGGACTGGCCGACGGGCATGGAGGATTCGCTGTCGCGACTGACGGCCCCCTATCGCGATTCGGCCACGGCCCCGCGTTTGAGCCTGATACCGGTTGGCGGACCGATCCGCGAGAACCTGGCGGTGATGGACAAGCAACTGAGCAGCGGCGTGGCGGCGGTGGGCAGGCCGATGCGCGTCGAGGTCGCGGTCCGCAACTTCGGGCTGGATCGTTCGGCGCCGGTGCGGGGAGACATTCTGATCGACGGTCAGCGGCGCTCGGGAATTCGCTTCGATGCGATGGAGCCCGGCGAGCTGCGCACCTCGGTCAGTGAATCGCCGCTGATTTTCACCGAGGAGGAAGTCGGCCATCGGCTGATCGAGGTGACCATCGATGCCGATCGTCTCTGGGCGGACAATGCCTGGCTCGGCTCGGTGGAAGTGGTGGGTCGAATTCCGGTTCTGCTGGTTGAGGGCCGCCGACTCGGTGAGTTCGGACAGGGCGCTTCGGACTATCTCTATGACCTTCTCCAGCCATTCGCCGCCGCCGGAGAGGGCCGTGAGCGGGATTTGTTCGTGGTGGACCGGGTTCCGATGGGCGATCTGCGGACGGTGGACCTTTCCCGTTACCGCGTGGTGGTGATCTGTGATGGGCCGGCGCCCGCCGCTGAATGGCTTGAACGCCTGACCGCCTGGGTTCGCGAGGGTGGCGGATTGCTGCTTTTTCCCGGTGAGCAGATGCTGGCGCAGCGGGAGCAATGGAACGCGATGCTGCTGGAAGGCGATGTGCCGCTATTGCCGGCGCGGATCGATGGAGCCTCGACCGCCACGGGTGATGATGAGCCGCTTGCCTCGGTGCTGGTTGAATCGTATCAGCACGCAGCGCTTCGGTTGTTCAACGACCCGGCGCGGGGCGATCTCTCGGTGTTGCGGGCATGGAAGTGGCTGAACCTCCGGCCGGATCGGGAGGGCGATGCGACCATTTCATCTCCAGGCCGGACGATTGCCCGCTTCGCCGACGGTCAGCCGTTTCTGGTGGAGCGCGCGGTCGGGGAAGGAAGGGTCATGCTTTCGGCCGTTTCAGCGGATACCGGCTGGAGCTCGATGCCGATCCGGCGCATCTTCCTGCCGCTGGTGCAGCAACTGGTGGCGGACCTGGGCGCAACGACGGTGAGCGTTTACCGCCCGGAACTTGGCGATCGAATCGCCGTGGCGGCTCCTGGCGAGTTGATCGGTCGGGAGGTGGAGGTTGTTTTCTGGCCGCTTCGAGAACCGGGAACCGCGGCGCAGGCGGATGATGCGGTTCGTCGAACGGTTCGGATCGAGGATCGCCAGGGGCGGGGCCTGGTCCCGCTTGGCGTGGCGGAAGTGCCGGGTGTCCACCGCATCCGGGGCCCGGAGAATTACAGCCGCGTGGTGGTGCTCAACGCTCCGCGCTCCGAATCGGACCTTCGGCGAATCGAACCTGAACGGCTTGTAGCGCTGGCCGAGGCGGCCGACGGGGGGCGCTACGATGATTCGGGAGGCTTCCTGGCCGCATCGCGCCGCCAGCACGGCCGTGAGATGTGGGTGTGGTTCCTGGCCGTCGCGGTTGGTTTGCTGTTCATCGAACCGTGGCTGCAACAGTGGATGGTCGGGAGGCGACGCGAATGATTCGATTGCCGCTGCTCTTGATCCCCTCAGCGCTTGTTCTGCTGTTGGCGACGGTGATCTGGCTCATCATGACGCCGGGCGCTGGTGAGCTGTCGATTCGCTTCACCGGTCCGCTTTCGCCATGGATGGCCCTGGGCATCGGCGTTGTGGCCTGTTTCCTGATGGAGAAGCTGTATCGCCGCGAATCGGACCCGATGGCGGCGCGGATCCTCAAGTGGGCCGGTGCCTGCCGAATCTCGGCGGTGTTCCTGGTGCTGTTGATGCTTTGCGGCCCGGTGCTGGATCACGAGCACCGGGAGGGCATTCCCGGCCGGGTGATCCTTTACGTCGATCGCTCTGGGAGCATGGAAACCGGCGATGAAGAAATGTCGATGGGCCGCAAGCTGCTCTGGGCCAAGCGGTACGGCTGGTTGGATGAGCGAAGCTTCGATTCGACGCTGGGTCTGGCTTCGGGGCATGTGGCGGAGGCCGCGCGGCTCGCGGAACTGACAATGGCCGCCTACCGGGAAGGCCGTCCGATTGAATCGCTCCTTACAAGGTTGGCCGATGAGGGCAAGCGAGCCGTGGCCGAACTCGGCCGCGCCCCGGACATGGAGCCGATTCGCCAGGATGCATCCCTGGCACCTACAGGTTCAGCGCGTCGAGAGCTCTGGTCTGACGTTTCGGGAGATTCAGTGGCCGATCTGCGTCGAAGTTCCCGATTCCCCGATTCGCCTTCGGAGGTCGGGTCGATTGGCCGCCTTGAATCACCAAGAGACATCGGTGATCAATATGGCCAGCGCATTTCGGGCTTGCTTTTCCCGCCGGCCACGGGCGAGTACGTCTTCTACCTGGCCAGTGACGATGGCAGCGAGTTTCGCCTTTCCGATAATGAGCGTCCCGAGGGCCTAAGGACGGTGGCCGAGCAGAGCGGGTGGGTGGAATACCTGGAGTGGCGTACGCGGTCATCGCCGGTGAGTCTGGAAGCCGGACAAGCCTATGCCTTCGAGTTGCTGCATAAGGAGGGGAGCGGGTCGGATTTCGTCGCACTCGGATGGCGGCTTCCCGACGGAACTCAGGAGCGTCCCATTCCCGGTTCACGGCTCGCTCCGCCGGCGGCGGAATTCGATCCCGTGGTGATCTGGCCGGGGAAGCGGGCGGTGATTGATGAGCTGCGGCGGAAGTTGATCGAGCCGGCCGAACTGCTGGCGGCCGGTCGGGTGGCCGGTGAACCTCGATTGACGATGTTTCGACGATTGCGTGATGATGCCCGGCGGCTCGATCGGATGCTCGAAGAAGCGTTCGATCGACAGGGCGAGATGCTGGTTCATTCCGATTCGCGCATGCGGGAAGTCGCTGAGCGGTTCGATCGCATGAGTCGTTGGGATCGCATGGAGCAGATGCTGTTGGGAGATGGGGGCGCGCTTTCCTCGCTGCGGCTGCATTACGATATCGAGGTGCGTCCCTTCGCGGACGTTGTTGATGCTCCGCTGGTGCGTTTGGAGCGTCTGGATGTTGCGCGGCCGGTTCCCGAGGCGTTCGATGCGGTCGAGTGGGGACACGCCACATCGTTGACGGCTCCGATGCAGCAGGCACTGGCCCAGCGGCCGCGCCAGGCGGGCGTGCGGCAAACGGGCGATGAGTCCGCATCGCCGGACCAGACGGGCAGTGTTCACGCGGTCATCCTTACCGATGGCCAGCACAATCTCAGCCGAACCGGCGTGCCGACCCCTGAGGTCGTGGCGCAACAACTCGGCCGTGCGGGGATTGAACTCCTGACGGTGGGCGTGGGCAGCGGCCGGCCGCCGCGCGCGGTCTCGCTGATCGGAACCGACGATGTGCCGTCTGAGATATTCAAGGAGAATCGACTGAGCGGGGCGATACGCGTCTTTGAGAGCGTCAACGAGCAGCAGCCGTATCGCCTGACCGTCGAACATGAAGGCAATGTCCTGTTCGAAGAGTCGCTGGTGGCCCGGCGGATTGATGACGATACGCCCGCCGAGCAGCGGGTTCGCAAGGTTCCCTTCGCTATCAGCATCGAGGAAATCGTCAGCGAGCTTGAGCGCCGCGAGGCCCGCGGAAACGTGCGCATGTTGAGCATGCCGCTGAAGCTGACGGCGAGAATCTCCGGGCTTGAAGATGAGGCGAACTCGGGCGGGCATGAGATGGAGATTCTCACCCGGGCTGTCAGCCATCGGCGACGCATCCTGGTGGTGGATGGCCGCCCGCGATGGTCGTTCCGCTACATGAAGAACATCTTCGATCGCGACCCGCAATGGGAGGTCAGCCAGGTGCTGCCGCGCCATCGCGACGGCCGCGCCTCGTTCGAGCGCGGCGATGGGTTGGACCAGTTCCCGAATAGTGAAGAGGAATTGTTCCGATACGACCTGGTGGTTTTCGGCGAAGTGCCGATCAGCCTGCTGAGGGAAGAGGAGCTGGATTGGTTGCGGAAGTTCGTCGAAGCGCGGGGCGGGGGCTGGGTCTGGGTGGACGGCCAGCGCGGCCTGCTGCGGGATTACATCGGAACGCCGCTGGAGCCGCTGCTGCCGGTGCGATGGAAGGGCGATGGTGTATGGCGGGAGCAGTGGACCTGGCGATTGACCGAATCCGGCGCTCAGTGGCCGGTGGCGAGCCTGGATGAAGAACCGGACCGGCGACGATCGATCTGGCGGCAGTTGCCGACGCCTCGCTGGGCGGCGTCGGTCGAGGCGCGGCCGGGTTCTGAAGTCCATGTCGAGCTGCAGGAGCAGGATCAGCGCTGGCCGGTCATGGTCACCCGGCCGGTGGGCGCGGGCAAGACTTTCTTCCTGGGAACCGATGAGACGTTCCGGTGGCGATACGAACTGGCTGAGCGGTATCAGCATCCGTTCTGGTCGGCGTTGGCTTCATGGTCGATGGAATCACCGTTTCACGCCCGGGATGGCCTTGCCGCGGTCGCGGTGGATAAACTCAGTTATGAGCCGGGTGAACCCATACGCGTCCGGGCGCGGCTGTTCAGCGAGCAGGGCGATCCGATCCTCGAGGGTGAGGCCTCGGCATGGTTCTATCGGGATGGCGAACCGGCCGGACGGGTTGAAATGGTGCCCGATGAGGGCGGCGGCGGGCTCTGGACCGGTCAGACCAGCATGGGCGATCCGCCGCTGGAGAGCGGCACCTATGAACTTGGCGTGGGACCGACGGACCTGGGTGCGCCGGCCAGCCAGGCCAGGACCATATTCCAGATTCTCCCCGGCCCCATGGTCGCCGGTGAGCGTGCGATCACCTATCTCGATGAAATGTACCTGCGCAGACTCGCCGAATCGGCCATGGGCGAATACGTACGCGAAGAGCAACTGCCCGGCTGGGTCGAGCGTTTGAGGCAGCAGGACAATTTCCGGGTGATCCGGGATGAACTGGTGTTGTGGCGAAGTTATGCGTGGTTTATTCCGATCATCGGCCTGCTGACCCTGGAATGGTTGCTGCGCAAGCGGGCGGGGCTGCTTTAGACGGTGGGGCGGGATGGATGGTCCGTCCGCGGGCAAGGAGCTTGACACATGGAACTGAACATTCAGCTTGATCCGGTCACGCTTGCGCGAATCGAGGAATTCAAGCGAAGGCGACGGCTGCTGATTCTGCTTCGCGGATTCTGCGGCACGCTGGTGGCTCTGCTGCTGGCGATGACGGCCGTGGCGATCGTGGATATTTTCGTGGTCCTTGAAGAAACGACCCGCCTGTGGCTGAGCCTGGGCGGCTACGCGGTCGCATTGATCACCCTGTGGCGGACGTGCGTGAGGCACCTGATTCGAAAGGTCGGGCCCAGGGAACTGGCCCGTTACATCGAAGCGGCCGAACCCCGACTGCGGGAAGACCTGCTTTCGGCCGTCGAGTTGGGCACGGATGATCAGCGGGGGCTGGATTCGCCGGTGTTCCGAAGGCTGCTTCAACTGGGCGTGGCCGACCGCATGCGCGCGATTCAGGTGAATATGCTTCTGCCGCCCAAGCTCATCTTCACCTGGGTGATCACCGCCAGTGCCACGATCCTGACCATCCTCATTCTGATGTCCATTCCCGATCTCCCGTTCCGGCAGATGATGGCCCGGGCGCTGCTCCCGACGGCCAATCTGGCGCGGGTCTCTTCCATCGAGATCACCTTGCTGGAGCCGCGTCTCTCCGGAGGCTTTGCGCCCGAGGGCGAGGAAATCTCCTTTGTCGCCCGACTCAGCGGTCCAAGAGCATCAAGAGTCCGGGTTCAGCTTCGATCCGAGGATGGCTCGACCTATCTGCCGATGCGGGCCGGCGCCGACGGTGTTTATTCGACGATCTGGCGCGTCGGGTCTCAGCCGATTCGATTCCGGGTCGTGGCCGACAAGGCCGCCACGCGGTACTACGCCCTGACGCCGCATCCCCGTCCCAGCCCTCAGTTGTTCACCCGGACGGTCACGCCGCCGGATTACACGCGACTTGATCCGGAAACCACTGAAGAACCG
Organism: Phycisphaeraceae bacterium; assembly: GCA_020831765.1. GTDB lineage: Bacteria > Planctomycetota > Phycisphaerae > Phycisphaerales > Phycisphaeraceae > JAFIFY01. The sequence goes on from JAFIFY010000161.1 coordinate 12,985, forward strand.
CACGGCAACATCTCGGCGCTGGTTGGTAGCCGGGTGCGATTGAAGATTCAGCCCGATCAACCCGTCAGCGAGGGGTTCCTGCTTGTGCTTCGTGATGATGAGGTCACGCGGATCGAGCTGACGGCGACCGACGGTAACGCCCTCACCGGCGAGTTGGAAGTCGTCGCGACCGAGGATGAGCAGCACCAGAGCCTGTATCAGGTGGTGCTCAAGTCTTCCCGGACAGGCTTGGACAATCAGGGCGGGTCGTTTTACACGCTGCGCGGTATGCCGGATCTGCGCCCGTCGATCGAAGTGCTTTCGCCGCGATTCCGCCACCTGGCGGCACCGCAGGATCTTGTTCCGGTCCGCGCTGTTGCGCGTGATGATTTTGGTGTCCAGAGTGTGACGGCCCAGGTGCGCTGGCCTGACGGCGAGGCCGAGCTTGAACTGTACACGCTCGATGATGATGCATCGGCCAGTGCATCGCGGGAAGTCCCGGTCGAACACATCCTGGATATGCTCAACAAGAAGGTCCGCAGCGGCGATCAGGTCCACATCACCCTGACCGCCCGGGATACCGCCGGCGCGACCAGTTCCTCGGCACCGCTGGAATTGATTGTCTCCGACACACGGCTGGATCCGAACCGATTTCGTTCCGCGTTGGCCCAGGCGCGGCTGCATCGTGCTTCGATCAACTTCGCCGAGCGATTCAAACAGTACGTGAATGAGGCCGATTCGCCGGCCGCGGTGCTCGGTCGCGAGAACATTCGCGATGAATTGCCGGCAAGGCTCAGTGCGGCCCGCGCTGCGATACCGGAGTTGACCCGTTCCGTCGAGCGGCTTGATCAGGCATGGCAGGAGGTCATGGCTACATCGACACGCGATGCGGCTCATGCCGAACTCATGGTGATCTGGTCAACGATTTACGGTCCCAGCCGACCTGAGCAGGCGGAACGGAACTTCAGGCGGATCGAAACCCTGGCGGCCGATTGGGATCGAAGCGATCGGCGTGAGGGTACGGCGATGCGTCAGGGGTTACAGGATGATGTTCGGACCGTCCAAAGCGCTGTCGAGCGGATCGGCCAACTGGCCGCGCAAACGGCGGCCGTCCAACTCGGCGTGGATGTGATGCGGATCGACCGGGATATGTCGCGGGCCTTGGGCGCGAACCCGGATGACGACCCGCAGGGTCGGGGTTGGAATCGCTTGCAGCAGCGCCTGGCCCTGGCGTGGGGTCACGCGGCGACGTTGCTGCCGATTCTCGAACTTCAACTGAGCGATCCGATCACCGAACTTGGACGGACCTGGCGCGAGCACCTTGACCGGACATCGCCGCTGCTGCGAACCGCGGATGATCAGGAGTCATTGCGCAAGGCCGGCGATGCGCTCAGGAATCAGACCGCCGATGCCGGGCGCAAGCTGGGTGGAGAAATCCGCCTTCGTGCCGACATGGAGCGGGGTCAACCGGGCCGCTGGGGCGATGGGTTCTCGCCATGGCTGGCCGGTTTGAACGGCGGAGCATTGGATGTCGATGACTTTGAAGCCCTGGCCCAATGGTTGCATGCCCGCGGCGAGGCTGAGAATCGCCGGCAGCGCGGCGATCGTTCGCTATCAAGCGATCTGAGCCGAATGGCCCAATTGATCGAGGGTGAGCTGGAGTGGGCGCGGAACAATGGTCAGGCCCGGGCCCTGGAGGGCGAGCGGCTTATCGGCATGTCACGACTGCTGCCATCGGTCATGGCCGTGCATGAGGTTCGCACGTTACACGGTATCGCGACCGCGATGCTCGAGCGGGAGAAGTATCGGCTCAGCGCACCGGAGACGGCGTTGGCTCAGCCTTTGGACTGGATCGGCGGCCAGTGGCATGGAGCGCTGGCGACCCACCGGGTCACGGCTTCGCCTCTGCCCGGCGAGTTGGCCCGGCGGCTGGAAGCGATATTCGCATCGGACTCGATCGGGCGTCTGGACCAGCGGATGCGGGCGCGCCTGGCGGATTCGTCCGATGTTCGGCCCGCTTTGAATGAACTGGAGACGCTGGAGCGGCAGCTTGCCGAGTGGCTTGCCCTGGCCGGTGTCGAGTTGGAGCAACTCCGCCGCACGTTGCCCGAGCCCAGGGCGCGCGATCTGGCACAGGCCGATCGTGATCTGCTGGATCAACTGGAGCAGCTTCAACGCGATACCGCCGAACTGGCTCGACGCGCCGCCGAGGGTGAGGATGCCGACGCCGTGATTGAGGAAGCCGACCGCCTGGTCGAACGTCGCCGGGAACTTCAGCCTCGCCTTGATGAAGTGGCCAGCGAGTTGGGCCGGCAGGCGTTGGATCAGAATGTCATGGAGGATGAAGGGCGGCAGCGCCTTCGGGATCATGTCGCATCGCGCCGGCTGCTTGAGCAGCGGGGCGAAGATTCGTTGCGCGAGCTTTTCGAGGCCGCGGTTCACACCGATGAACAGGCCCGGCGATTGGAAGCCGCGGCCCGTGAGCAGGCCGCCTTGCTGGAAGCGGCGAACCTCATCGATGAGCATCGCCGCGGACTGGCTCAAGACCAGCCCGAACCGACCCGGGAATCCTTGCGTGAAGCCGAGCGCGAGTTGGGCATCGCCGAGGACCTCGACCGGCGATTCGAGCGACTCGATACGTTGGCGCGATTTGCGCAGATGGATGACCAGAACCTGCGCCAGGCTCTTGAGGAAGAACTGCCACTGCGCCGAGGCATGCAGGACGAGCTTCGTCAACTCGCCGAACAGGGAGATGCCCGCGCGGCCAGGCAGCTTGATGAAGCCCAACAGGCCCGTCAGCAGGCTGAGCAGATGATCGCCCAGGCCCAGGAGCAGCGAGACGAACAAGCCCATCGGCTTGCGCAGGATGCGGCCCGCCTGGCCGAAGCCGCGCGGGAACTGGCTCAAGAGCAGGTTCGGCCGCTTGATCCCGCCTTTCAGGAGGCCCGGATCGATGCCCGCAATCCGCTGAGACAGGCCCAGCACCAGGCCGAGGATGCGGCGCGAAATCTCGATGCCATCGCGGCGCAACGGCAGCCGGAGGCTGTTCTGGAGGCCGTACAGCGTCAGGCCGAGCAGGCCCAGCAGCGGCTCGAAGGCGCTGAGCAGGGCGTCCAGCGCGCCCAAGCCGCCGCGCAACGCGCCGCCGACCAGGCCGAAGCTCAAGCGCTCCATGCCCGCGCGCAGGAGCGGCAGGCGCGCGAGCAGGGTCGGCCGGTCGCTGAGCAGCAGGCCGCGGCACAGCGTGCTGAACAGGCCGCTCAACAGGCTCAGCAATTGGCCCAACGTGCCCAGCCAGCGGCTCAGCGGGCTGAAGAACTGGCCCGGCAGGCGGCTGAACTGGCCCAGCAGGCCGGGCAGCTTGCCGGCGCTCGGCCCGATGCGCTGGACGAGGCGGCCAGGCAGCTCGAGCGCGCCGCGGAGTTGGCGGCTCAGGCTGGCCAGGATTTAGGGCAGGCGGCGCGGCATCAGGATCGGCTTGGCGATCAGGAAGCCGCGGCGCAACTGGCCCAACGTGCCGAGCAGGCCCAGCAGGCGGCCCAGGCGTTGCCCGCCGCCGCCCAGCAGTTGCGCCAGGCACAGGATGCGCAGCAGGCTCAACAGGCGATGCAACAGGCACCGCAAGCCGCCGGCGAAGGCGCTCCGCCCCCGGCGGCCGGCGGCGCGGCCGCGGAGGCTCCGCCGCCCCCGGCTGACATTGCCCAAGCGGCTCAGAGCAATGAAGAAACCGACCGCTGGCTGGCCCGGGCGCTGCACGAGCTGGATCAGCAGCCCGCCGCGGGGGCTCCAGGCGATGCCCAGGCCGCCGCTCCCGGTGAACCCGGCGCTCCGGGTGAAGCTCAGGCCAGCGCCCCCGGTGAAGCTGGCGCACCTGGCGAAGCGGGTGCTCCGGGCGAAGCCCAAGCTGGCGCTCCCGGTGAAGCGGGCGCGCCTGGCGAAGCAGGTGCTCCGGGCGAGGCCCAAGCTGGCGCTCCGGGTGAAGCTGGCGCGCCTGGCGAAGCGGGTGCTCCGGGCGAATCCCAAGCTGGTGCTCCCGGTGAAGCGGGCGCGCCTGGCGAAGCGGGTGCTCCGGGCGAGGCCCAAGCTGGCGCTCCGGGTGAAGCGGGCGCGCCTGGCGAAGCTCAGGCTGGCGCTCCGGGCGCTCCGGGTGAAGCTGGCGCACCAGGCGCTCCCGGTGAGGCCCAAATTGGCGCACCGGGTGAACCCGGCGCTCCGGGCGAAGCCCAAGCCGGCGCTCCGGCCATGCCTGGTGCTCCGCCCGGCCAAACCCCTCCAGCCGGTTTGCCTGAGGCGGTCGCGGCAGCAATACAGCAGGCGATCTCGGCTGAGGCCGCTGGCATTGCCGGCGCCCCAGGGGAAGGTGGCATGGCTCCCCCATCCATGGCCGGTGCGCCACCAATGCCGGGTGCTCCCGGTGCTCCCGGTGCCCCCGGCGAGGCCGGCGCGCCAGGCGCTCCGGGCGAGGGCGGTGTGCCCGGCCCGGGTCAAGCCATGGGCGGATTGTCGACGATGATCGGTTCGAATCCGCTGGGCATGGGTGAATCCGATGGTGGAGAAGGCGGCGCGGCGATCGATGCGGGCGCGTTACCCTACGATGCGAGTCAACTGGGCGCGGTCGATCTGGCCCGACGCCATGGCGACTGGAGCCGCCTGCCGCCTCGCCTGGCCAGGGAGCTTCAGGAGGCTCAACGCGAGTCGGTTCCCGCCGAGTATGAACAGCAGGTCAACCAGTATTTCCGGAACATTGCGCGGCGAGGACTGACCTCGCCGAACCAGGGAGATCGCCGATGAAACGAGCGGGATTTTTGACGGCCGCGCTTTTGGTTGTGGTGTCGATGGTCCTGGTCGGATCGTTGACGGCCACGCCGCCGGATCAGGATGGCAAGCCCGATGAGGTCGATGATACCGTGGATCGAGCGGTGGCCTACTTGCTGCGAATCCAGCATCGGGACGGCGCGATCGCGGACAATTACCCCCGAAATGCCACGGCCATGACCTCGCTTTCTCTGCTGGCCATGGCCGGTGTTGGTCATCTGCCCTCGGACCCAACGCCAGAAGGGCGCGCCATGCGGCGGGCGCTGGACTTTGTCCTGGGCGAGGGCCGCCAGGATCCCGCAGGTTACTTTGGTCAGGCCGATGGGTCACGCATGTACGGCCATGGCATCACCACGCTGATGCTGGCCGAGTTCATGGGCATGGGTGTCGATGCCCGGCAGGATGAACTGATCCGTCAGCGATTGGAGAAGGCGATCGATCTGATCCTTCGAGCGCAGAACGTACGAGGCAAACAGCCCGCCCATCGCGGCGGTTGGCGTTACACGCCCGAGAGCACGGATTCGGACCTCTCCGTCTCCGTGTGGCAGTTGATGAGCCTGCGGTCGGCCAAGAACGCGGGGTTGGATGTGCCCGACAAAGCCATCGAGGATGCCATCGCCTACCTCAGGCGTTCCTACGGAACGATGGCAAGGCGCGGCGACGAGGCCCTCGGGGGGTTCAGCTATCAGCCCACCCGCAATCCAAGCCAGAATCTGTTCAGTCCCCATGCGATGGGCCTGCTCTCGATGCAGGTGGTCGGTCAATATGAAGCCCCGGAGGTGCAAGCCACCGCCAATTTCCTGCGGCGGTCGCCGCCGGAATCCCGAAGCGCCTGGCTGTTCTATGGGCTCTACTACTACGCCCAGGGCATGTATCAGTATGCAGAAGGAATCCGCCAGGCCGGTGATCGAGCCCAGGGCGATGCGCTGGCGGCCGAATCGTTCCGGATCGTCCGCGATCTGCTTCTGCCCATGCAGGACCTTCGCGGAACCGTGCAGACCAATTCCGATTACGGTTCGTGGGAAAGTCCGGTCGGTTCCGAGCGAAGCGCCGGCCGCGTGTACAGCACATCGCTGGCCATCCTGAGCCTTTCGGTCAAGTACCACTATCTACCGATTTACCAGCGATAAGCGCCGCCAGGCTCGGCCGCGCTTCAGCTTCGGCTTACCTGGGCCAGCACCTCGATCGTCCGCCGCATGAACGCCGGCAGATCGTCCGGCCTGCGGCTGGAAATGTGTTTTCGATCGACAACGACTTCCGCATCCTCCCATGATGCACCGGCGTTGGTCAGGTCGTCGATGAGCGCCGGGGTGCTGGTGTAGCGGTATCCCCGCACCACATCAGCGGAGATGTCGATCCACGGCCCGTGGCAGATCGAGGCGACCACCCGGTCGGCATCGTGGATCGACCGGACCAGCCGCTTGACCTCATCGAATCGACGGAGCTTGTCGGGCATCCAGCCGCCGGGAATGACCACGCCGTCGAAATCGGCGGGATTCAACTCGCTGACGATGTGCTCGACCCGTTGAGGGTAGGAATGCTTGCCCTTGACCACCACGCCTTTTTCCAAGCCCGCGACGATCACCTCCGCCCCGGCCTCCAGCAATCGGTACTTGGGATACTGAAGCTCCATGTCCTCATAATCATCGCCGGCCAGGATGACCACGCGCTTTCCACTCAATTCCATGATCGGCTCCTTATTGGGCTCATGGGGCATGAACCGCCTCCCGGTCCGGTGTAGCATAGCAGGCCGCGACTCGACTCCAGCTTAACGACCCATTCATGACGTTTCCTGCGAGTAACCCGCCATTCCGGGTGCGGGCCGAGCGGGCACGCTGAGCCTCGTTTTCGAGGAAAAATCAAGTGAAATCTGCCCGACTTCGGCAGATGCGCCGGTGGTCGCCGAATCGCCTGCTCGCGACGCGCGGACACACCGCAGCAGCCCCTGAGCCAGGATGCCCGCGACCTCGCACCGACGCTCGTCAGATGTCATGGATTCCGGATCGCGGTTGGACAGCACAGCAGCACTCCGCGGGGACCATTCCCCGCGGGTTATGTATGCCGGGTGTAATACGGACGACCACGCACCTGCGTGCATCGATGGCTTTTGGCTCGTTGCACGCCACCCCCTATGAGGCGACAATCGCTCGGCGGAAGTGCGATGACGGGGGCTTGCCACGCATCGTGCCCAGCAGAAAAGGACAACGCGATGGCAGACATGACAGACACAACGCAGGCGCATTCATACTGGTTCGTCGGGGCCGTCCATGGCAAAGCGGGCGACCAGACCCCAAGATTCGTCGAGCAGGGAATATGGGAGAACGGTTACAAGGACCGGCATCTCGAGTTGGTGCGGTCGATTCAGCCTGGCGACAGGATCGCCATCAAATCTTCGTACACCCGTAAGCATGATCTGCCATTCGATAACCGTGGGCAGAGCGTGTCAGCGATGGCCATCAAGGCGGTCGGAACGGTCACTGAAAACACGGGTGATGGGCGCATCATCAAGGTCGACTGGTCGCTGCTCGACGCGCCGCGCGAGTGGTACTTCTTCACTTACCGAGGCACGATCTGGCGGATCGTTCCAGGTGAGTGGAAATCCGATGCCCTCATCGCTTTTGCTTTTCAGGAGGCGGATCAGGATTACGACCGCTTCCGAAACGCACCTTACTGGCGCGAGCGATTTGGCGACGAGCCTGAGGCAAAGCGGCGTTTTCTGTGGACGAAGTTCTATGAAGCTATCGCTGATGGCCTTCTTCAACACAAAGATGATCGATCGAAGCTCATCTCCGCCATTCATGACATTGCCTCCAAGGTCGATGGGCTATCTCACCTGCAGGATCAATTCGACGACGAAAAGACAGCACCATTGCAGGACATCTGCCCGTTCACGGCCATGGGGATATTCAATCGGGGCATCACCGATGCCAACCGAAAAGCGATAGCGAAGGCACTTGCTGATTTTCTCGGGATCAAGGAACCAGTGCCGGACACATTCGAGGGTATCCCGGTGCTTAACAACCAGCGGTCGTGGTTTTTCGGCTACGCCAAGTCTCGCAAGGAAGATGACATTGATTCACTGTGGAGAATCTTTGACGCTGGCATCACCTTCGAGGGTTCAGACGAGGCCGAGGCGCGGGCTGAGTTCGTATCAGCGTTCGACGATGCCACCTCGCGTCCCGGCGTGGCATGGAACCTAACCTTCGGCCTCTACTGGGCACGCCCATGGCAGTTCATTTCGCTTGACACAAAATCGCGGCAGTATCTGCGAGACCATCTCAACGTCCAGATCGGCAAGGGCGGGCATAATTCAAGATGCAGCGGTTCCGAGTATTTGGAACTGATCGATGCGATGTCCGGCCGCTTCAACGAAGACACGTATCCTGTTCACTCCTTCCCAGAGCTGTCGCTGGCAGCGTGGCAGTTCGAACCGCCCGATCCCGACGAAGTCACCGAAACCGAGGAGGAAGAAGATCAGGTCACCGGGGCCGGAGAAGCAATTTCGCCATACTCAGTTCAGGATATCCTCGACGAGGGATGCTTCTTCACGCGGGAGGAACTTGAGCGAATCCTTCAGCGCATGCGTGTTAAGAAGAATGTGATTCTGCAAGGTCCTCCAGGAACCGGAAAGACATGGTTGGCGAAGAAGCTCGCTTTCGCGCTCATGGGCAAACGCGATGAGGGGCGTCTGCGGGCAGTTCAGTTCCATCCGAATCTGTCGTATGAGGACTTTGTGCGCGGATGGCGGCCATCTGCAGACGGCAAACTCGATCTGGTGGATGGCCCGTTCCTCCAGATGATCAAGTCTGCAAAGGACAGACCGGACGTGAAATCCGTCCTGGTGATCGAGGAGATCAACCGTGGCAATCCGGCCCAGATATTCGGCGAAATGCTCACCTTGCTCGAGGCCGACAAGCGAACACCATCGGAAGCACTGGCGTTGTGCTATGGGCGCGATCGTGTCTTCATTCCGAGTAACCTGTATGTCATCGGCACGATGAACATCGCAGACCGATCGCTGGCGCTGGTCGACCTGGCCCTACGTCGTCGATTCGCCTTCATTGATCTTGAGCCGCGACTGGGCTCTGCCTGGCGTTCGTGGGTTGCTAGGCGATTCGGCATCGAGGACTCTTTTCTTGAGGACATCGAACGACGTATCACGACGCTGAATGAGTCGATTGCAGTCGATCCGAACCTTGGTCGGCAGTTCCGGATTGGGCACAGCTATGTGACTCCGCATGACGATGCACGGATCGACGATCCGAAAAGGTGGTTCCTCGAGGTCGTAAGGACGGAGATCGGACCGCTATTGGAGGAATACTGGTTCGATACGAGCGATAAAGCGCACGAAGCTCGTGATCGCCTTGGCGAGGGGCTGTGAATAGATGATCCCTGGTGAAACCACGATGCCAACGAGTGAAGCGGGCAAGGTGAGTGGTATCCCAATCCGCAACATCTGGTTGCTCATGCTTTATGCATCTGATCTGTTTCGTCAGAGCGAGCGCACGTCGTATGTATCTGCTGAGGAGAACCCAGATGACATTCCTGATCTCGTAGCGGAGGTCCTTGCCCACGCCGTTGAGCGTCGGTTGCGGCGCAATTTGACATACGGCTACGAGTCTGAACATGCCGTTCTCACCCGGGTGAGAGGGCGCATCGACGTCCTGACAACGATGGCTGATAAGCTTCTGGCTCGCGGCATGATCGCATGCGACTATCAGCACCTGACCGTTGATACACCGCGCAACCAGTATGTTCGGGCTGCACTTGATGGTATCGCTCGCATTGTCGGTCGACGCGACCTTGCCCGCAAATGTCGAACGCTTGTGCTGTCATTGGAGAGGTTGGGTGTATCGAAGCGAGTGCCCAGCCGAATCGAGATCAGCACGATGCGGTTCAGCCGTCACGATCGGGAAGACCAATTGATGGTGGCGGCAGCGCGGTTGGCCTTCGAGATCGCATTGCCATCCGAAGCGGGGGGCGGCACAGCCATCCTCGCACCGGACCGATCCGACACGTGGATGCGAAGGCTATACGAGAAGGCAATCGGCGGTTTCTACGAGGTGGTGCTGTCGCCCTTGGGCTGGCAAGTCGAGACGGGCCGGTACTTGCGTTGGCCCGTGGACGACGCGACCGAGGGTATAGAAGCCCTTCTGCCGTCGATGCAACTCGACATTGCACTCACTCAAGCCGCCACGAAGCGTAGAATCATCATCGACACGAAGTTCACGTCTGTCCTGACATATGGGCGATTCGGCCAGGAGACGCTAAAGAGCGGCTACCTGTATCAGGTGTACGCCTATCTTCGATCTCAAGAAGGGCAGGGAGATGCTTGCGCCGACCACGCTGAAGGGGTTTTGCTGCATCCGTCTGTTGGTACGATGGTCGACGAATCGGCCTGGGTTCAGGGGCACCGCTTGAGGGCGGTCACTGTCGACCTGGCTGAGTCGGCCGACGTGATCCGGTCGCAGCTCATGCGTGTCGTCGATTGACGGGGAAGCGGAACCACCGGTCACAGAATCGTGCAAGCACTACGAGATCAGTTGCGCTCACCATCAGGCGCAACCCCCTGATAAATCGAGCCCATGTCTCAGCTCGGTTATCAGAGACTTTGGGCGCGATCGGGGTTCTGCGGGCGAGAGCCGGACCTGGCCGGTTATGTCTCTCCGGCGACTGGCGTTGGCCGCCCCGACCGACCCGCTCCGCTAAACCCTTGCGAATACCGGCGTAGGAAGAGACAACGCCGCCGAGTTGCCTCGGCGGCGTTCTGCGTGAACCGTGGGGCCGGCTTCGTTTGCAGCCGGCCGGGAAATAGTGTGGTCCAAACCGTTTTCGCGTGAGGTAAGACTGGGAACAGAGTCAAGTCTCTGCCCCTTAACCGCTGCACGGTGCAATCGTGCCTCCCCGGTTATGACCCCAAGACGACTCGGCGGGTCATGTTGCTGGCCCGCTTGGCTCAACTGTTTCTGTTGGGCGAGGCCGCGCTTCGGCCGTGTCACCAGCGACCAGATCGTGAAGACGCCATTTCAGTCGCCCGTTGCAAACTCGTTCGCGGAATCGTGAATCGGGAGCTTAAAGCGCGAGTGCCTGAACGCGCAGCGGTGCTTCAGTTTGAGACAGGTGGATTACGTGGTGCAACCTTACGTGAAGTACCACAACACGATCCGGCCGCATCAGTCGCTGGGCGACGTGCCGCTGAACCAGGTGGGACAATCACCGCCAGCCACTCCGGCCAACGGTGACATTGGAGCCGTCCGCCGCATCACGTCCCTCGGCGGACTGCTCAACCACTACGAGTAAACAGCAGATTATTTACGGGGTAAAACGGGCATGGCCCGACACGTTGAGCCACCCCCGGCCGTGCACCAAATCAGCGAGCCCGACAAAATTATTTGGGCCGGTGCTGTGTGGCCCGCTCCAGTCAAGCTATAACGTCCGCATATGCGGGCATGATGGCCGCACGTGAGCACGAGCCAGTCGAATTGGCAGCGGCGCACGGCTTTTCTCATGCTGCATCACAGCAGTAGGGGCTATTTTCGCGAGCATTCACAAAATTCACGAGCAGCAATTGGCCCCGTTGACAACCGTCGGTGTGCAGCCTATGCTGTTCTCGGCTTTGCAATCGCCTCCGAGACTTGTCCGGTCAAGTCTAAAGATTGCCGTGAACGCTCCTGACAAGACAAAGACTTTTCTTGCCCGCTCGGACCGGACCGGCGGCACAGGAGGTCTTTATGTCTATGTCAGCCTATCGTATGTTTCTGCCCCTCGCCGACCGGCACGCGGTTCCACTCGAGGGCCTCGAACCCGAAAACATCAAAAAGAACGCTCGGAACGTTATCCGAAACCCAAGTGCTGAGCGATCCGCGCCGCATACCACAATTCTGAACTTTATCGTCAAAGCGTTGGGCTTCGAAGGCAACGCAGGCGCCTACGCAAAGGAGCACTACCCGCGACTCCAGAATTTTATGGCCGACAAGGGTCTCATGGAGCGAGTCGATGTCTTTGAGCGTAACCCGATGATGGATGATTTCTACATCTGCATGTCACGCAAAGACGTGGCCGAACGTCTTTTCATTGGAAAACGTCCACAACGAATTTTTACGGGCTACGGTGCCGATGGGGTCGTCGACACATCGCCATACGCAATGTGTCTTGGGAAGGCCTTTGATGAAGCCGATGTTGTCGACGAGAACACGCCGTGTGAACTTGCTATGAAGCTTGCGTATCGCCACCGCTTTATGGCTTGGCCCTTCATGAACCTGCTGGGTGATCCATTGTGCCAACCACGGATCAACCCGCCTGTGCCCTGCCAGTACCTAACGGACAAGGGCATCGATCCTGAATGTATGTCTAAGGATCGAGCTAAGATCATCTCGAATGTAAGCCATTGGCTCGACCGCTTGCCTGAAGGTTGGGTTCAAGTCGTGCCCTACAATGAGAATCTTGTCTTCTTAAAGGCAACGGACGGACGATATGACTTCGTCGTCCGTAGTTTACGCAATGTACCTCCACCCGCACACCTACCTGAACTTATGAAGGATTGCGACTGGCCTAGAGCGGCAGCAGACATTGTTCAGTTTGCCCACGACTACTATTTTGATCAAGAGCAATACGAACAGCGTGATCGTCACGACGCGGAGATTGCATATTACAGATCAGGTGGAAGGGGCCTGCCAGAATATCCGGGGCAAGATGCTATATTGCGACGATACCTCAGTGAACGAGGCCGCTACCGCACCCCTAGAGAGTGCCGAGCGATCTGTCGGCCGGGATTCAGCGTCGTAGCTGCATGCGATATTCCGCTGCATATGTCAGATCTGATAGCCGTCCACCAATTTCGTGAGTTTGTCAGAGAAAGTGACTATCTCCTGCGGCGACTCGGCCTCGACCATTGGAACCTAGAACGGCAGGCCAATGACGATCCGGTCTGCTGTGACTGGTACGACGCCATGGCATACTGTGCGTGGCGATCAGAACGCGAAAAGGTCTCACTCCGGTTACCAAGCCTTCTGGAATACCAAAAACTGATAGGAGCGGAGGTGCCACGGGTTTGGCAACCAACAAAGATACGCGTAACTCTGCCAGCCCGCGGTGCGGTCCCCGAGTTGAAGGCCAACGTAAACTATGCCATAACCGAAGCAGGACTTGCGACCTTGAATGCCGATGACTTTGGTGAATGGCTGATCCGAGAGGATCCATATGAGTTGACTGGCAAGTACACCTTTGTTGCCAGTGCGGCTGGGCTGCTTCACGCTCCGAAAGTGGAGTATGCCTATAAGGGTATGCGATGTGGATTCAGGGTCTGCTACGAATAGACGACAGCTCATTCACCGCACTGTAGTAAATCGTCGTCATCTTTGGGCACAGGGAGTATACGATCATGAGTTGTGAAGCAAAAAGCAACCGCCGCATCGTCCTGGTGGACTTCTACTGGACTCGGGACAAAGACCCGCGTATTCCTCTCGGCCACGCCTCTCTACTCGCCGCGCTGGCTCGAATATCTGATCTGGATGTTCGCTCCCTCACAATCCCTGTCAACCTCGGCACACTTGACCCCGAAGCGGTCGCGGACAACATTCTCCGCGAAGTTGGTGATGCTGATTCGGGAAGTGCCGATATCGCCTTCGGTGCCTACGTCTGGTGTGAGGAACTCTTGCTAACCTGCATGAGCTTGCTGCGAGATCGCGGCTTCGAGGGGCGGATGATTCTGGGTGGTCCTCAAATCGGGTACGCAGGTTCCCATCTGGAACAGTGCTATCCCCATGCCGACATTTTCGTGCGTGGGTACGGTGAAGATGCCCTATGCTCGTTGGTCCGCACCACATCTCAAGGTGAAGTGCCCGGTGTTCATTGGGCTGGCGGGTACGACAAGTGTGAGCAGGCCAAGGTTGATCTGGCATCGTTGCCATCACCCTGGCTGAAAGGCACGATTCCTTTGAGGGATCAGTCATTCATCCGGTGGGAAACACAGCGTGGCTGTCCCTTTAGATGTGCTTTTTGCCAACACCGTGAACCTGGAGCCCGACTCACACGTCGCACACTCGACCAAGACCGCATTGCAGAAGAAATCGACTTCTTTTGTTCACACTCCGTCGAGTCTATTGCGGTACTCGATCCAATTTTCAATATTCCTGACCATGCGATTCCCATTCTGAGGCGCTTCAGGGCACATGAGTTTCGCGGACAACTCTCGCTGCAATGTCGTGCTGAGTTCATCAGTGATGCATTTCTCAATGCTACGTCTGGGCTGAATGTCCGACTGGAGTTCGGGCTTCAGACGATCCACGATGATGAAGCCAAGGCTATCAGCCGACCCAACGATATGGTGAAGGTGGATGAAGTGTTGGCCGAGGTGAGGAGGTGTGGCATTGCACACGAGGTCTCACTAATATTCGGGCTGCCGCTGCAAACTATCGACTCATTCCGCGAAAGTGTTACATGGTGTTTGGAGCGGAAGGTTCCGGTCGTCAAGGCCTTCCCGCTGCTTTTGCTCCGAGGCACGGAACTAGAGCGCCAACGATCTAAATGGGGGTTGGCCACAGATGGCGGGCCAATGGAGGTGGTGACTGCCTCGTCCACGTTCAGTCGGCACGAGTGGAAAGAAATGGACCGCATCTCGTCGGCCCTAAGGCTAACTGAGGGACGTCATCCCGCAAGCTTTGCCACGCTACAGTCGCATCAGCACTTTCTGCCCACGTGCAGCAGCGACTGAGTACGGTCCATCCTGACGATCTCGAAGGAAACGCCAGCATGGCGCTTTCCAACTCCGACGTAGCGGTGGGTCGGATTAGGTAGCGGGGGCGCGATCGCTACCGCTTCACGCAAAGAGGGAAGCCTTCTGGTAGAGGTTCCGGCCAGCGGCGTAAAGTCCAGAAAATGTCGGCGCGAGGGGGCGCACGTATTTATAAGGACAGGTCACAGGTGCCTTACGTAAAATCAGCGCGAAATGTAACAAGCAGAAGTCGCAACGCCCTGTGTGATAAGGTCTTACGCGACGGGCAACGGTAAGTCGCCTTTGGTTGTGGTGGACCTCGGCTTTTCGTCGAGGAACCGCTCCGCCGGAATCGTGTCGCCCACGCATTGTGACGGTCAAGAGATGGAGTTCGGCAAGGCGGTAGGAGTTGTCGTCGAGGCTGTGCTCTCTATCTTTGACGAGGAGGAGAAGCCGCTGCTGGTCATCGAGGCTCCGCTGAGCAAGCTCTTTGTCAGAGGCAATCCCAGTTTCCGGTTCAAGACAGAGGAAGAGCGCGGGTGGTGATATGGGCCTGCCTGCTCGCGTTGCAGCAGGACTCTGCACTTGCTACTGAGAAGGAACGCGTGGATCGGTTCGTGGCGACAACAGGTTGCTCGCGTGCCACATACTTCAGAACGAAGGCAAAGCTCCACAGCGAAGTCTGAAACTCAGTCATGGCAGCTCACTGGTCGAGAAGATCAACGCGGTGTGTCTTGGCGATCGCCCTGATCTGGCCGGGTTCGAGATTCACCTCTTCGGCAAACGCTCGCCAATGACGGACCGCGTCGATCACCTCACCAAGGATGGCCTCAGCACGACCACGCTTCATCGAGATGGTGTCCGCGGCTGCCTTAAAGTCTTCAAAGGTGAATTCATCCCGCTTGCCGTTCAGGCTCATTTGGTGGCGGTTCGTCCACGATCCTGTGGGATTGAAGCTGTAGGTCATGTCAAAGGCGGGAGCGAGGGACCACTTGCCGCGCTTGTCCATCAGAAAGGCGATGTTCTTGACATGATCATCTTGATTGCGAGCCACCACGTTGAACGCCATGCGCCGGAACTGCTGCTCGATGTCGTCCATGGACAGCCGCAAGCGACGGATGACCAGCAATGCCTGCTCATACGAGTGGCCGCCAGCGCTATTAAAATCGAAATGGGCAATCGCGCCGAGCGACTGCATGTGCAACTTCTCGCCACTGGCCAGTCGGTCGAAGCGGCGTGTCATGAAATGACGGCGGCCGTTTTCTTCAAATAGTCGGCACTCGGTCATCCTGATGCCCGCGCCTTGGGCCATCAGCGCGTAAGCGTACTCGATCGCGCCGTAGCCTTTGGGATCAGCCAGTTCCTTGTCGCGGTTGTTGGACACGCCGTCGAACTTCAGGAGCCAGTACTCGAAGCCTTCGGGGGCCTTCACCTGGCCGCTGCGCACCTCGTTGGTTTGCCGATTCCATGCGATCACTGCTTTGGCTCTCGCCCCGCCCGCGGACGCCCCAACACGCAGGATTTCTCGAAGCGCGTGCTCCTTGTCTTTGTCCGCAAACGATGTGCCGATATCTTTCCGCGACCTGAGCACTTCCGAGGCAAGCTCGACCAGCGCATCGACCTGGACCGGTGTCGAGCGATTCTGCGTCGGTCCGAGCGCCGGTCGGAACTCCAGCGCGCCCGTGCCCCGCGTGCCGGTGTAACAGAGCCGTTCAACGGCATCGATCTCGCCAGGCAATCGCCCCTGAGACGCCAGCCAGGCATCGATGACCGCATTGCCGAACGTGTCCGGCAGCGCATCGGCGAGCATGCCCGGTAGACCATGGAATGATTGCTGGGGCAGGTCGGGGAACCGGTAGATGCGATCGGCCAGTGGCATCATGAGCGGAGCGACCTCGATGCCGCTGCGCTGGAAAGCATCGGTGTATTCGAACGCCGCAATCTCACCAGGGCCGTCGACGGAGACCGCGCCGATCATCCTGCCCCACAGTCGGACTTCAGCAACCGTGCTCATGACTTACCCCCAGAATCGCCTCCGGATTCGGAATTACCGTCACCGGCTTCGCCCACGTCGCCCCACTTCCATTCCTCGGGGGTGCCGGGCGCATCAGGCTTGCGTGAAGCCCGCTTTCGTCGCTTCCCTTCCGTGTGCAGTCGCTGGATGGGACTGGATACCGGCGGCGGAATGAACGCGTTGAGATTTCCGAGCAGATCCAAGGCGCGTAGGATTCTGATCAGGTTGGTCAACTGGGTGGACTCGCCACCTTCCAGCCGGATCAGTGTCCGCTTGGACACCCCTGCTTCCTTCGCAAGCTCCGCTTGGGTCAGGTTCCGTTCGAGCCTGTGCTCGGCCAAGCGTTGCCCGATTTCAGCCAGTACAGCGGGATCGGTCATTGGGTACACCTATAATGAAAAGTGCCAGTTCTGTCAACCATATCGCCAAAACGGCTATAAGGCGACACTATTGGCACATTAATTTAGCTTGGTGTAGCCAAGCCCATCTGCTCGTGAAAAAAGCCCGCACCAGCACGAGGCCGGTACGGGCGCTTCCGGGGGCGAGGGTTGATGCCGGGGATCGTACCGTCGCCGGCGTGGGCGTCAAGTCGGCGGGTCAGGTGAGCAGGGCAAACGCATGTACCTCGGCGTGCGATGCGGCACGGGGTTTGCCGGGAGTCCGGGCATCATCGCCGGGGGCCAGGACGCCCGCGCCGGGGGCTGCGGGGCCGATCCGGGCGGCTTGGTGGGTCTGAGCGGCCTTGCACAGCCTGAATCGGCGCGCGCCGATCGCGCTGCCCGGTGCTCCGCCCCACGCCATGCGGGGGTGGGGAC
>JAFIFY010000163.1 GCA_020831765.1 Phycisphaeraceae bacterium
CTGCTGCTGGGCGTCAGCCGCAAGCGTTTTCTGGCATCGCTGTGCGGCGCCGCCGGAGCGGAACTGGACGGACCGACAGCCCATATCACCGCGCTGGGCGTGATGCGCGGCGTGGCGATGTTCCGCGTCCATGATGTTAAAAAGAACAGACAGGCCGCCGATATCGCCCATCGCTGGATGAGCGCTACCGACAGCCCGCCTGCACAAAGTCAAGCCATCGAGTGAAATCAACGGGTCAACCGGTCACCCGACGATCCGTTGCGACTCGAAAAGCGGCTTACTCGCCATTGGCCGGGGGCGGCGTCGTCGGCGGAGTTTCGCCATTGGCCGGTGGAGTCGTCGCCGGCGGGGTCGTTTCCGGCTCAGCTTCGTCACCGTTTCCGCAACCACTGAACACAAACAACGCCGCCGTCAGCGTCAACATCATTCCAAGCGTCTTCATATCAAGTCTCCTGTACGTGTAGGGAACAGACCTTAACCTTGCCTTCAGCTTAGCTTAATGTCGGAGGTATGCAAATCCGGGGGCCGTGCTGTGGAAAAGCATCATCTTCGATACGCTCCAACCGGCCGGACATGGCCAAAAATCCGTTCAGCCCGGGCCTTTTGAGGCTGGGGCGTCCAATGGTGATGTCACGGTCAGCCCAACGCATCGAGCCGAGCTCTCACCTCGACGCCATTGCACATGGCAAAGCCAGTCCCCGTCGTTCGCCTCGGGACGATCCGTGCGGAAATGCGTGCCCCGGCTCTCATCGCGGTGCGCGGCGGCGCGCGTGATCAACGCGCCGATCAGCAGCAGGTTCTGGACTTCCCATCCCGAAACATCATCGAAGATCTTGTCCAGCATGTAACGGCCCCAGAAATCAAACATCTCCTGGATTTCACTCAATCGCTCGCCCTCGCGATTGATGCCCACGTGCCGCCACATCACGCTTCGAAGGCTCGAACGCACATCGGTCAGGTCCAGTTCCGAGCGATCCGAGATCGGCACATCCGAGATGACGCGAACCGGGCCGACCGAAGCCAGCGACTTCATCTCACGGCAGGTCTCGCCAGCCGCGCGGCCAAGAACCATCGCCTCCAACAGACTATTGGAAGCCAGCCGGTTGGCACCGTGCAATCCGCTGCAAGCCACCTCCCCCGCGGCGTACAACCCCCGTATCGATGTTCTTCCCTCGGCATCAACCCACACACCACCGATCATGTAGTGAGCCGCGGGATGGATGGGGATCGGCGTCGTCTCGGGATCGATCTCGAATTGCCTGAGTTGATGGTGGATGCCGGGGAATCGCCGAGCGAAGGTGCCCGGTGCCATGGCGCGGCAATCCAGATAGACCCTCCCCGGATGCGTTCGCTCCATCTGCATCAGAATCGCGCGTGAAACCACATCGCGCGGCGCCAGGTCGGCCAGCGGGTGATGGTCCGGCATGAACCGGTGCCCGTGGTGATCGATCAGTACGCCGCCCTCGCCACGCACCGCTTCGGTGATCAGCGAGCGCGATGAGCCGGCGACGTACAACGTGGTCGGATGAAACTGCATGAACTCCAGGTCGCCCACCACCGCGCCGGCCCGGTAGGCCATGGCCAGACCATCTCCGGTCGCCTGCCTGGGATTGGTCGATTCCCGATAAACCTGCCCAGCCCCGCCGCTGGCCAGAATGACCGCCCCGGCCCAGATCACCTGCAAGCCGAACTTGGCGTGATGCGTGATCGCGCCCACGCATTGCGGCGTGTTCCCCTCCACGGTGATCAGGTCAAGCACGAAACACTGATCAAAGACACGGATGCGGTCATTGTCGCGGAGCACGGAGGCGAATCGCTCGGAGATCGCCCTGCCGGTGGCATCACCGTCGCAATGAAGGATTCGTGATGCGCTGTGACCGCCCTCCCGCCCCAGAGCCAGACCGTCGCCAGCCTCACACCGGTCGAACGGCATGTCCATGTCCACCAACCGCCGCACGGCCTGGCTCGAACGGTCGATGACCGACTCGACCACCGACCGATCACAAAGCCCGGCCCCCGCGTCGAGAGTGTCCTGGATGTGCAGGTCAACCGAATCCTCGCGACTGCCGCCGAGCTCGGGGGGCACCACGGCCGCGATGCCGCCCTGGGCCCAGTATGTATTGCTGTCCTTCAATCGCCCCTTGTAAGCGACGATCACTTCGCTGTGCGAACTGGCCTCGATTGCGGCGCACATCCCGGCCAGGCCCCCACCGATCACCAGCACATCGGTGAATATCTGCGGCAGGAGCGCTGTCCGAAAGGGAATGAGATATCGGCGTTCATCAAAGAGCTTGTTCATGGCGAATCAACCCACCGGAAGAGGACCATCGCCTGGCGACGAGGTGGCGGGGTCAGGATGCGGACCGGAGATTTTCACCTCCTCGGACGCTGGTCGGCCCAGGCCGAGGACAACGGATCGTCCAGCCGACTGACGGTTGGGTGATTCAGGTCGACCTGCCCCGAAAAAGAACGCGTGGGCAGGGGAACGCCCGCCTCGGTCATCAGGAACCGGAAATCGCCGTCGTATTCGTACTGAATCACGCCACGAATCCGAACCGGCTGGCCGACTTCAAGCACCTGGTCCGACGGCCGCGCGAATGCCGCCGGAAGGATGATCCGACCCTCACTGTCGGAGGCCAGCGTGATCGGGGGCGTCTTGGTCATGGAAAACCGTCCCCACCCTTCGATGTCGATGTCGTATCGCATGTGGAGCAATCTGAGTTCGGCACGATTGGGGTTGAGCAGCTCCAGCCTCGCCTCGATTCGGATGCCATCTTCGGTTTCTTCGGTTACCCGGGCATCTACCACCTCGATCGCCGGTCGCGAAGCGAGGAACAGATAGCTGTCCGGCGAACTGGTGCATCCGACGGGAAGCAGGAGGCTGAACAGGCAGGCCAGGGACAAAACGAATCCGTTCTTGGGCATCGCGGGGGCATCTCCGGGGTCCGGCGCTCGATCGCCATAGCATAGCCTTACCGATCGCCGGCCACCAGAGGGAAGACCGGGCCGAAGACCGGGCCACGGCGGCGTTTCGCATGCTGATGGGCCGGATGGCCCACCGGCCATGGATAAGCCATCGGGCTCAATCCGCATATTCCCAGACGGTCACTTCCAGGTCCTGCACCCCCCATTGCCTGGCGCGTTGATGCGTGGGATAGAGCACATCCAGTCGCAGGCCCTTGATCGCCCCGCCGCGATCGAGCACCGGAACCGGCTGGCCGTTGTGATATCCGGGAATGGAGACGATCGCGCCGAACGGGAGAATCCGGGTGTCGGCGGCAACCAGCCGACCGCCGTTGGTGGTGACCCGACGACCGGATGCCGTGACGCCGTCGGCCCAATTGCCGCACGAGCGACGATCGGGACTGTACGCGGTGACTCGCATGACGATCGTGCCGCGCGGCCGGATCAATCGGCCGTTGTACGAGAACACCTGAACATCGGCGTCCGGCTCAACAAAATGAACCGGTTCCGGCTTCGGATCGGATCGGGGGGTGGAGCCGTCCGGCAGGCCGGGATAGCCGATCTCAAGCGTAGCGCCCACGGCATCGGCACCCTCTCGGGCCATGCTCGCTCGGATGCCAAGCCAGCCAGGCTCGGAAAACTCATCACCTCCGGCCATGTCCATCCCATGATCCTGACCCGACGTGATCAGGTCCAAGCCATGCTCATCGGTGTTTCCGTTCAAGATCGGCCCCAGACTCTGATCGGACCGCGTGACCCGCGGCTCGACATCCGGCGAAGCGGTCACTCGGTGTAACGGAACGATGCGAAGCTCGCTGGCTGGATACGCGTTCGACGTCGTCCCCCGGATGATGCCGGCCAACAGATAGCCGCCGACCGAGAAACAGATCACGGCCACGAACACAGGAATCACCGTTGGCCACAACCCGGATGAGAACCAACGATGACCGAAGCGCTCAGAAGTAGATGGGATGGGGCGCAAGCCAGCCCGCGGACGGGGTTCGATTCGCATCAAGCGACTCCGGAAGACCGCCGCTGCGGCCTTCGGGTATTCCCGTCCGTGGGAGGACCTACCTTAACGAAAGTCAGGTAATTTACACCATAAACAGCCAACAGGCAAACCATGCGCACGCCAGTGACCGGGCAACCGAACCCAAAAAACCCGACAAAAAGAGCCTGGCATCGCTTTTGTGATGGGTTGATCGACTCATCTCCCGCTGTTCGGAACCGCCTTCTGCTAGAATTGGCCCGGCGCTCGGGCCGAACCCCCGGGCACCGACCCGCCGCCCCCGCCTCAGCACATGGCGGCGTAAACCAGCACGGTCAGAACGGCCACGCGGAAGCGCTGGTTATCCAGCGATTGGTTAATCGATAGGTTGAATAGGGCGTGCAGCATCTGGGCATCCTCATGCGACTCAGGACGGGCCCGCCGGTTGGTCGGGCCGCATTGTCGCTTTGACGGTCCAATGCGTTTTGAGTCTACCGGCGGACTACCCCGTTGCAAGAAGCCTGCCAAAGCCACTGCTCATCAGAACTGCGAGTGTTAGTCGATGAAATTGCAAGGTTTATACTCCAAGAACAACATGGGATCGATCGCCTGCCTCGGCCTGATGTTGCTCGTGGGCATCACGGCCGGTGGCTTGGGATCAACCTCGGTCGCCGCCAGCCAGAGCCGCTTCGAGCGGGCACCGGCGCAGGTTGAGGAGTTCCCCACCCTGATTTCCGCCAGCCCGGAAGCGCCGCCGCGCGAGGCTGTTCGTCTGGCCTTCGCCGAGGCGAGATTGGCTTACCTGCAAGCCGAGCGATGGGTTCAGCGCGGCGAGCTCGATGACTCGGCCCAATCGCCGCTCTGGGTGGCCGATGTCAGTGGCGTCCGCATCGATCTTCGCTGGTCGGTGGGCGGCCATCCCGGCCTGCATATGGGGTCCGGACAGGCCATCACAGCGCCCGAAGTCGGCGATGTGGTGAACCTCATGGCCCTGGTTCGGGAGGCCACCACCGAAGCCATGCGCCAGATGAACCGCCGCTATCAGCGCGCCGCCGAGGCCGGCGAGCGCCGACTCAGCCTCGAAGACATCGGCGCGAGGATGCTGGTCGAACTCCAGATCGCTCGAAAGCCAACGCCCATTTCGTTTCAAGGCCCGGCCGAACTTCGCCGCATCACCGAGACATGGGCGCCGGGGTATCACGGGATCGCCATGGAACGTCGCCGCCCCGACGGTGGCACCCTGAAATCCCGCGTCTGGCCCGCCAGCGCACTTTCCATGAACCGTTCGGCGGAATTCCAGCTATTCAGCCTCTTCAACGACATGGAGTTTGATATTGTGACCGCCAGTGGTCGCCGCGAAGCGCTTGACAGCCTTTTGAAACCGGGCGGCCCCCAGCTTCAGCGATTCGAGGTCATTCACGTCGTTCGGCCGGGCATGCACCTTCCCGTGACGCAACTGGTGCGCGGCAATGCTCCGATTCCCGCCGCCGAGATCATGGCCGACAGCCCCACCCTCACGTCAATGGCCGGCCGGATGGTCGAGCATCTGCGTAAGCGCCAGCGCGAAGATGGGCGGATGGCCGGAACCTTCGAGCCTTCACTCGACAATCTCCCCTCGCCGGCCTCGCCTGAAGAAGCCGCCATGATGATCTATGCCATGGCCGCGAGGTTGGAATGGATGGCTCGATACGACCCGGACCCGACCCAGCTTCGCCAGACGCGCCAGGCCATCCGCCGGTATCTGGATGCCTTCCGGACCGATTTCACGGCGCAGCGGGATCGCATGGATCCGGCCACGGCGGCCTGGTGCCTGCTGGCCCTGAGCGTCACCACCGAACTGGCCGAACGGCGCGATCTGCGCGATCAGCTTGCCGATTATCTGGCCTCGCTGATCACCCCCGACGGACGCTTCGTCCCCAAGGTGCCCGACCAGGCAAGGGAAGGTACTGAGCTGCGTGACTCGGTTTCGGCGCTGTTGGCCGCGGCACTGACCATGCATGCGGCGATTTCCGGGGATGCCGAGAGCACGGATGCCGCGACCATCGCCCGGGCGCGACTTTGGACGCGGGTCTGGCCCGATGCGACGTTTGGCCGACGGGTGGAAATGCTGCCCTGGCTCGCCCTGCTCGAACGCGAAGCCGCCAATGTCCCCAAGCTTGCGCGGCAGAGCATCCGCGTGCCCATCGAGACCGGCGAGAACGACTCGACCTCCTATTCCAGACCCGCACCGGAGATGACACGCACCATCGAGCGGTTGCTCCGACTGCAAGTCACCGAGCCACCGGCGCTTGGTCCCCATGATGTCGTGGGCGGGCTTGTCCTGGCCGAGGCCGCCTGGACCGATCACGCCCCCAATCCCGATTGGCGAACTTCATATCTGGTCCTGAGCGCTGCCATCCTGCTGCAAACGCCCGACGCCGTCGAACTGGGACGGCGCACCCCCTGGCTGATCGCCGCCGCATCCGGCGCGGGATTCCTCGGGCAGCTCATGTTCGACGAGCAGAACTGCTTCTACATTCGCAATCGAGACAATTCATTGGGCGGCATCCGGCTCTCCCTGGTGGACAATCGCCTCGCCCCGGGACCGGCGGCCATGTCACTACTGGCCACCACCGAGCTTCAGGAAGCCGTCCGTCAGCGACAGGAACGAGGCCGTTAGCCGACGATCCGGCGAGGCTGAATCCGTGTGTCCGTGCCATTAACCCCGCCTTCCAATCAGTTGGCCAGGTTGTCGTGCTGGGGTAAAGAATACCCCGCTTGATCATTCGATATCCGATGGTGATGTGTCCGAGCCCTCGGGCGATGCGCGGCCAGCGGAGTCGGCCGATCGGCGAAGCGCTGATCGAGTGGTGTGAGGTGCGGGCGGCCGATGTATTGCCCAGAAGCGGCTTGGGCGAGGCGGTCCATGACGTGCTCAACCAGGTCCGGGCGCTGAGCCGTTATCTGGATGATGACCGGCTGGCGATCGACAACAACGCCTGCGAACGCAGCCTGCGCGGCAACGCGATCGGAAGGAAGAACTGGCTGTTCACCGGCTTCCGGGGGCGGCGGCCATGTTCAGCCTCATCAGCAGCGCCAAGCGAAACCACATCGAGCCGACGGCCTACCTCACCGACCTGTTCACCCGCCTGCCCGAAACCTCAACCGACAACCTCACCCAATTCCTCCCCGATCACTGGCAACCCCCGGATTGAACCCATCTCCCGTTGCGACTGTTACGGCTTCAGGTCAGGGGGATGATGGAACAGCTGCAATCATTCATCCTCTTCAGCTACGCCACACCCGCACTCCCGTCGAACTAATTTCAGTATCGGCGGCCACCCAATTGGACTCTCTCCAGTTGTGAAGATATAGCGTCCAACGCAATCGCACACAGGGAAACTGGTGAGTGTGTGGCCCGAGAAAGTCTGTTCCATCCATTGTGAATGGTAGCTAATCGTCATGCTATATTGCGCGTTGTCCGGCAGTTGGGTCGTCTCAAAGAAGCCGGATTCATCCGTTCGCAGGGTCAGAATCATCGGATACCAGTCCACCCCTTCCACGAGGTTGTCTCGCCCCGCCGCTGGGCCTGCAGGAAAAACATTGAGCTCGACAATCATGTCGCGAAGGAGCCTTCCCGTGGTTGGACCTTCGGGTCCTATAAGTTCCACTTCGTTGGAACTGAGGATGATGATCTGGCCGCGAACACTCTGCCTTCCAGGAGCCAGCTTGACTGTGACGCCGACTCCGGGGCGCATGTAGAGACGTGTTGGGCTGTAGATCGTCTTGGGCGAGACATGGACACGAAGCCTATGGCCAGGAGGAATGGCGATGCCGTTAGTATCAATGTCGCCACCGATGTCTGATTTTCCTTCCCTGACGGCGACGCTCCAGCCTTCCGGATCAACCGTGCGGATCGTGTACGGGATATAGGGAAGCGGATATCCTGCGTGGTCAAGGACGGTCAGGATACCCGCCCGAAGGGGAAATTGACCCGGGAAGTCATAACGCACTCTCGAACCGTCGAATCGCCTTGGACGCTCGTCTTCGAAAACGAATTCCATATGAACCGAATCCGATTGTGTAGTGTCCAGGCCCGGACCATGACTTGGAATGCCATGTTGGCAACCCAGAAGGGAGAAGCCGAGGACGAACACCGTCGCGACGGATACCAGTAAGTGAGTCGGTGCCATGTGTGGTTGCATTTCAATTGCCTCCATCCCGGAACTCGTTGGCTCGAATCGTGACGACCTGAACCAGGCCAAGTGGTTCTGGATTTGTACGGCGTATAAAGCGTGGGATTTCTTGTTCGCATTCACACCTTCTGACAAAGGTCGAATTAGCGGGGGCCACCAGCGATACTTCGAAATCGTCAATGTCCTTGTCTAGATTTCGATCAATTCGCCACATCCTCACGTCGGCATTGTTTACGGGACCTGACCTGTTCTTGTAGCCCCATCGCCAATATGCTTCTCTAATTTGCAATTCGGTCTCCCAATTAGCATGCGCTGCCACGTGGAACACCGGCCGACCGCATTGAGCTGACGCTCGTCTACATGGGAGATGAAATAAAGTACCATCAATCCGAATCGTCACGCTCTTTATCGAAGTGAAACGCCCTTGTCGGGCCGCAAGATGGGTCTGATTTATCTCTCTTCCTTGGGTCCTGTCAGGCAACGCACTCCTGCCTACTCCAACAAAGTGCATAAAGTGGTCTGGGAGGGGTCGATTCATAAATCGAAGTATCGCCTCCCGATTGACTACGCGAACAGAGTTAAACGCCATCGCATTATTCTGGCAGTCTACTGTGACTTCGAACTCGATAACAATATCAGGAAACCGCACAGAGGAACGCACTGATCCACCGGGCTGCGGCCCTGAAAACTGGTCGCCAACTGGACGCGGCAACAATAGGTTTCTGCCAGAAACGGTTACCGTCCCCGTGTGGGTGGTTGCTTCTCCTTCCAGCCCCATCGGATCCACCCCGCCCCACATGACGAAGTAGCCGGCGTAGAGATTGCCGCCATCGACATACCCCAGCGGGTCGCGTTGCATGAAGCGGCCCAGCAGTGGGTGGTATTCGCGGTTCCGGGCGTGGTAAGTTCCCGTCTCGGAGTTGTACCGGTATCCGGTGAAGAGGATTTCATTGCCAAAGGCGCTTACGGTGCCATCGTCGTGACCATCGACCTCCTGTAGTGACCAGTTTTCCTTGAGCACCATCACCCGCCCATACGGATCGTACAGGTAGCGTTCGACCGGTTGCCCATTTCCGGGGGCGATCAGCGCCGTCACGTTCTTGTTGGCATC
>JAFIFY010000164.1 GCA_020831765.1 Phycisphaeraceae bacterium
GGGGGTGGGGGGGGTGGTGGGGGCGCGCCGGGGGGGGGCCGGCCCCCCACGACGGAATGGATCGGCATCCATGCCATTTTCGGGGCGTTCATCGTCGGCGTGGCCCTGGGCGATTCCGAACACCTGCGCGAACGAACCCGCCAGACCATCCACCAGTTCATCACCAACATCTTCGCCCCGGTCTTCTTCGCCGGCATCGGCCTGCGCATCAGCTTCATCGAGCACTTCGACCTGCTGCTGGTGCTGCTGGTTCTGTTCATCGCCATTCTGACCAAGGTCACCGGCTGCACGCTGGGGGCGCTTCTGGGCGGGCTGTCGCGGCGTGAAGCGCTGGCGGTGGGCTTCGGCATGACCGGCCGGGGGGCGATGGAGATCATCCTGGCCGGCATCGCCTTTCAGGCCGAGCTGATCACCGAGCGTCTCTTCGTGGCCATCGTCATCATGGCCCTGGTCACCAGCCTGCTGGCCGGCCCGGCGATGCAGAAGATTCTCCAGCGCAGACAGCGTCGCCGCCTGGCCTCCATCCTGAGCGAACGGCAGTTCATCCCCGAGCTGCGCGCCTGGACACGCCGAGATGCCATCGAGGAGATGTGCCAGGTGGCCGGTGAATTGCTCGATCGCGATCCGGAAACACTGACCGAGCGGGTCTGGCAGCGCGAGAGGATGATGCCCACCTCGATGGGCGATGGCCTTGCCGTGCCGCACGCCCGCCTCGAAGGCCTCGAGCGGCCGATGATCGTGGTCGGTCGATCCCGGCGCGGCGTGGACCTTGATGCGGCCGACGGCAAACCCGGCCGCATCCTCTGCCTGCTGCTGACTTCAACGAACGATCCGGACTCGCAGCTTGAACTGCTGGACATGGTGGCCCGGGCATTCGCCGATGAACAATCCCGAGAAGATGCCCTCCGCGCCAACAGCTTCATCGAATTCATGGCCGCCATACGAGTCTCCGAACAACACAGCACGGACCATGATGGCTGATTCGTGTCAGGCCGAATAACGGTCCTTTGTCCCGAATGAATCAGACGAAATAAGTCCTGATCGAGAAGGCCGCCGGGTTTCGGGGAATGAGAATTCCCCTACGCTGGTCTACGCTTGCGATACGGGGCTGCGGCCATCTTCGCCAGGTTCACTTTGACTCGGATATGGATCAGCTTCCGAATCGAGTTAGCATCAGAAAATTCGCAAAACCGTATTGACAGCCTTGTGGCTGAAGATAAACTAGAGCGAGTTGCCTGCATCCGGGTCACTTCGGGTTGGAGCCTCGGCATCTCCGCTCCGGGATAAGCGACCTTTCTGTGGGTGAACACCAGCGCGGCGGGACTGGTGCTTGCCGCGCTTGGGAAATCTTCGGGGCCGTTGTTTTTTCGGGCATGTTTTGCTGTTCGGCTTCAGCATCGGCTCCACGGTGACCAACCGGAGGGTGTGGTGCGTCCACCGCATGCGACCACCCGCCCCCCAAAGGAGCGGACCATGCTGGGTTTCACATCGCTGACCGATTCGAGTCGAACGCTTACCCGGAATCTTCGTCACCTCACCGCCGCGCTGGGCAAAGCCAGAGCCCGACGAAGAACCATCCGCCAACTTCCCGATCGAGAAATCCAATGGCGTGGGCTGGAAACGCTTGAGCCTCGGTTGCTCTTGAGCGCTTCGCTGTACGGCGTGGATGCCCCGGATGACGGCAACCCCACCGCCGCCATCGAGTTGTTCAACCTTTCGCCGGCCCTGTTCGTCGAGAACCGGGGCCAGTGGGCCGATGAATCGGTCCGGTATCTCCATCAGGGTGATGGGGCCAACATCGCCATGACCGATAGCGGTCCGGTGTTCCAGGTCTTCCGTACGGTGGAGGCGGCCCCGACGGGAGATTCGAGCGCGGCCGAAGGTTTCCGCGATGATCCCTTTAGCGATCGTGAGCCGCCCGAACGGGAGATGCGGCAGTTCAGCGCCGGGTTCGTGGGCGCGGCAACCGTCACGCCGATCGGCCTGGAACAGTCCGATGCGGTGTTCAACTACTACCTCGGCGATGCGGAAAACCACCGCAGTGATGTGCCGGGGTACGAGATTGTGGCGTATGAGGGGTTATACGATGGGATCGACCTGCACATGTGGGGCCAACGCTCGAACATCAAATACGAGTTTCTGGTTGCGCCCGGAAGCGACTGGACGCAGATCCAGGTGCGGTATGAGGGGATCGAGGGGCTGGCGATCAACGATGCCGGCGAACTGGTGGTGGACCTCGGCGAAGGTTGGGACCCGCTGGTGGATGCCGTGCCGTATGTCTACCAGGAAATCGATGGTGAGCGGGTGGAGGTCGAGAGCCGCTACGTGTTGGTCGATGAGTGGACCTACAGCTTTGAGCTAGGTGATTACGACGCAGATTATCTTTTGGTGATTGATCCGGAGTTGGTTTGGTCCAACTATTTGGGCGGGAGCGGCAACGACTATGGGTACGGCATCGCGGTGGACGGATCCGGCAACACCTTGGTGACGGGGAGGACCACCTCAACCAGCTTCCTGGGAGCGATTGACACGAACCCCGGGGGGTGGAGCTCCTTCATATCCAATGTGGCTGGCAGCGGCACTCTGCGATGGTCGACTTTCTTGGGCGGCGATGGCGAGGACTTCGGCTGGGGCATCGCAGTGGACGGGTCCGGCAACGCATTTGTAGCTGGTAGTACAAGTTCAACCAACCTTGCAGGGGCAACGAACACTTATCCCGGGGGTAGTTGGAGCGCTTTCGTAGCGAAGTTGATCGGAAGCGGCACGCTCGCTTGGTCAGCCTATCTGGGTGGTAGCGGTCGGGACTGGGGCGGCGGAATCATGGTGGACGGGGCCGGAAACGCGTTGGTGGCGGGGTATACGGAGTCCACCAACTTCGCAGGAGCAAGCAACAGCAACCCAGGTGGCCGAAGCGCCTTCGTAGCGAAAGTGACTGGCAGCGGAACGCTGGACTGGTCAGCTTACTTGGGCGGGAGCAGTGATGACATCGGCCAAGCCGTCGCGGTGGACTGGGCTGGCAATGCCGTTGTGACAGGTTACACGCAGTCGACAAGTCTCCCCGCGGCCAATAACACGCATCCCGGGGGCGGTTGGAGCGCGTTCGTGGCGAAGATGACCGGAAGCGGCACAATCGCTTGGTCAACCTACCTTGGCGGGAGCGGCACCGACTACGGCGAAGCAATTGCGGTGGATGGGGAGGGAAACGCCTTGGTGACGGGTTTCACCCAGTCCGGCAATTTCATGGGGGCAAACAACACATATCCCGGAGGTGGAAGTAGCTTCGTGTCAAAGGTGACGCGCAACGGCACGCTCGCCTGGTCAACCTACCTGGGCGGGAGCGGCACCGACTACGGCGAAGCAATTGCGGTGGATGGGGCGGGCAACGCCTTGGTGTCGGGGTGGACAAGCTCGACGAGTCTCGCTGGGGCAAGCAACACCAATCCTGGCAATACAAGTACCTTCGTGTCGAAGGTGACCGGCAGCGGTACGCTCGTCTGGTCAACCTACTTGGGTGGCAGCGGCGAGGACCGGGGCTACGGCATCTCGGTGGATGGGGCCGGAAATGCGTTGGTGACAGGGGTTACGAACTCGTCCAGCTTTGCTGGGACGAACAATACGTATCCCGGGGGCAGTCAGAGCGCCTTCGTGGCGAAGATCGGCACCAGCGGTGGCCTCGTCAACCTCCCAGACCTAGCCGTCAGCCCCGCCAATGTGACACTCTCGCCGGAGGCCGGTGCTCAGCAGGTCACCGCCGTGGTACGGAATCTGTCGGCCACAGCGGCCCAGGATGTGATTGTGCGCTTTCGGGATGTGGGGACTGGCACTACGGTTGGCACCCAGACCATTTCCACGATTGCCGGCTGGGGCAGCGAAACGGTCTCCGTGCTGTGGACACCCGCGGGCCCGGGCGCCAGTATTGAAGTGCAGGTTGATCCGTGGGACCAGATCGCCGAGCTTCGCGAGGACAATAACACCGCGACGGCAATTTATGGCAATGTGGGCGATCCCCCGTCGGTGTTGGCTGTGAGCGCCGCATGGGACGGGATCGGCAGCCCCCGGACCTTCGGGCGCTATATCAGCGGCGTCGACTTGTGGAACACATTCTCGGCCGATGTCGTCGACCCGGATGGCGCGGCGGACATCTCGCACGTCACATTCTCGCTTGGATCACTGGGCACGATCACGGACAGCAACCCGCAGGGCGGCTGGACGGCAAGTTTCAACATGGGTGCCTTGACAGGTGACACCACGCTGGAGGTGGTCGCTTACGACTACGGAGGGAATGCTTCGGATCCTTGGACCGGTACTGTCCGCGTGATTGACTTCCCGGTTTGGCTGGGCACTCCGGACGGCAATGACGTGTTCAAGAACGGGCAGTATCACCTGAGCGACATGATCGCGGGAATCGACGTATCACACGTCATGGACTCCGACGTGTGGCTGATTGGCGGGACCACGAGCAGCTTCGCGGCGGGGTTGAGGGCGAATTTGACGGCAAGTCTGAACCCGCAGGCAAATGTAAGCGTGAATCCCGCATGGGTACTGGACGCTGTGGTATTCAATGGACAGGTGTATGAGAAATTAGTCCTGGACAAGATTTCCATTCCATTCAATGAAAATATCATTTTGTCTGCATCCGCATCTCTGCTATTGGATGGCCACGATCTTTCCCTGACAGGGGTGGCGGGCACGCTCGCGCTGGAGGCCAAAAAGAAGTGGACGTTCAATGCACCCCCTCAGGTCATCTGGGTGCCAATTAGCCCGGCTCCTGTCACCGTGGCAACCGGAGTCAGCGTGGAACTCAGCCTCAAGGCCAGTGTCCAGGTTGGCTGGGACGTTGTCAATGGCACGGTGCAGTTTCTCGATGGCACTTATCTTGAACCATCGATCACCGGCACCCCGTATCTTTTCGGTGGCATAGGGGTGCCTGGATTCGCCGCGGGCCTTGAAGTCGGCGGTCAACTCGGTGCCCATTACCGCGCCTCTTACGACAGCGTTGATGGCTTCAGCCAGAACTTTTGGGGCAGCTTCCAACTCTATTTCGCGGCCGTGGCCATGTTAGGAAGGCGTTTACCGCTGGTCACTTGGAATGTGCCGAACGATGGTCCTTGGACATTCGGCAACCCACCGGGCGCCGGACAATCAAGCCTGGCGACGCTCAATGCGCAAGGTTCGGCGGATGCCGTGGTTTGGGCCCAGCCTCATGTGGCCGCCGATCCGTGGGGCAACGTGCTCATCGTGCGCGCCATGGACTCCCATCCCGACCCAGAGACTGTTCATACCGACATTTTTTACGCCATTCGTAACGCCGAGGGAACATGGTCGCCCTTAAGTCCAGTCGCGCAGACGACGATGATGGACGGCAATCCGATTGCCGGATTCACCGGCACGGGTGGTGCCGTCGCAGCCTGGGTCGCCAATACGCTCGATGATTCAGCTTTGCAGACAACACCCTGGAACGAGGCACTCCAGAGCCAAGCGATCTATGCCAGCTATTGGAATGGCAGTGAATGGTTGCCGCCACAGGCAGTGACCACGCACGATGAACGCGATGGCGCTCCTAGTGTGGCGTTCC
Source organism: Phycisphaeraceae bacterium (assembly GCA_020831765.1). Lineage (GTDB taxonomy): Bacteria > Planctomycetota > Phycisphaerae > Phycisphaerales > Phycisphaeraceae > JAFIFY01. The sequence continues at coordinate 5,576 of JAFIFY010000164.1, forward strand.
ACAACGGAGCTGGCCTGCTTGTCTGGGATCACACCAGCGGCCCGGAAGCGACGGACTTGACCGCCACCGAGATCTTCTACGCCGTGTGGGATGACACCACCCACACATGGTCGGCCCCGCAGGCCCTGACCGACAATAGCCACGGGGATTGGGCGCCGCAAGTAGCCTTCGCCCCCGACGGCACGGCCATGGCGGTCTGGGTACATGCCGAGAACGGTGATGCCACGGCGACGACAATCCGCTACGCAACCTGGGACGGAACGGAGTGGTCGACCCCCGCAACGGCCCCGATCGGCTTGACAGCGGCCGTGCGTGAGCCGCAGATTGGCTTTGACTCCACCGGCCGGGCTGTGCTTGCGTGGATTACAAACGAAGGTGGAGGAGACCTGCTCCAGACGATGATCCGAGATAACGGTATCTGGGCATCGGTCGAGACCGTCGAGGGAACACCGCACTTCATGGAAGGACTGGCGCTTGCGATCAGCAACACGGATCAGGCCAAGCTTACCCTGCACGGCTGGGATGGCGAACACGATCTTTTCGCGACAACCCGTGATCTGACAGGCGGTGGATCGTGGACGCCTCCTGCGCGACTGACCGATACCCCTCAGGGCGAATGGATGGTGTCCACCGCGTTTGATGCATACGGAACACCAATCTCGGTATGGGCCGATGAAGATGCGACAACGGCCTTCGGAAGCGGGGCCGACGGGATTGAACTCGCATTGGCGCCCAACCTTAAAGCTGAGTTAGATGAGATGCTGACCCTGAGTGGGGTTGAAGGTGAGACAGTCTGGTTACAGGCCCGAGTGAGTAACGTGGGCTGGGCAATGGCTGACGCCACGACTGCAACGTTCTACATCGGTGATCCTGATGCGGGGGGAATCGCGATTGGTGATCCGGTCGCCGTGTCCGCGCTGCCTGTCGGGGCCTCCACCATCGTGTTGAGCAACGCCTTGACCCTTCCGGGCGGTGAGAACGAGTACTTTGTGGTCGTTGAGCCGGTGGCCGGTGAAATGATGGTTGGCGACAATCAGGATGTTTTGTCCTTCGAATCTCTCCCTCCGGATACGCAGGGCCCGCAGGTGATGACAGTGTTCCCGTCCACCTTGCCTGTTGGCATGACCAGTATTCAGATCGAGTTTGATGAGCCTGTGCTGGCGGTGCCCGCTGCGAGCGTGTCGTTGGTGGAAGAGGTTTTAGGATCCCGGCCACCAAGCCACGTCTACTTGGCCCCGGACCGGCAATCGGTGGAGTTGCTGTTCGTCGGCGGTCTGGCGCCGGGCAACTATACGTTCAAGCTACGCGACACCGTGGTGGACCTGGCGGGTAACGCACTGGATGGAAATGCCGATGGTCAACCCGGGGGTGACTTCGTGGCGATGTTCGCTGTGCAAGAGGGCGTGGCCGCCCGCCACGTGTTCTATAACAACTCCAGCTTCGACGGTGGTGACCCCGGCCCCGGCAGTCACAACGATGCGGCCATTGCGGCAGACAAGACGGCGCTGCTTCCGGGCGAAGCGGTCGGCAGCGAGCATGTGTCGGGCTATAGTCGGGGGATCAACGGCATCATGGTGGATATCGTCGGGCTGGTCGGCGAGTTGTCGTTGGCTGACTTTGCGTTCCACGTGCAGGATGATGGTGATCCATCGCAGTGGTCGGCCGCGCCCGATCCGCTGTACCTGAGCGTCCGTGAGGGTGATGGCATCGCCGGTAGCGACCGGGTCGAGATCATCTGGGCGGATAATGCGATCCAGGACACGTGGCTGCAGGTGACTGTTCTGGCCACGGGCACCACGGGGCTCGCCGAGGATGATGTCTTCTACTTCGGCCACCTGACCGGGGATGTGAATGGCGATGGCATCGTGGATGATGCGGACCTGGCGTTGTTGCAGGCTTCGCTGGGCACATCCGTTGCCAGCCCATCGGGTATGGACCTGACCGGTGATGGCCGCGTCGGTTTGCGGGATTCGTTCGTGCTTCTTGAGAGCATGGGGCGATCGTTGGATATGTCCGGATTCCCTGTGGGCTCTGTATCTGAACCGGAAGCGCTTTGGACTCAAGAGAGCGAGCCATTGATGGTTACCGCGCAGTTGTCCGAACCTGTCAATGAAGGCGAGTCTGAGGGAACGGCGTCGCCTCGGATTCTGGTGGGGCGGCCGGAGTCGCTTTTTGAGGATCGGCTCGCGGCGGAGGCGGCGTTCGGGTTGATGGTGGCTGAGCAGGCTCGGGCGCGGGTTGCGGGGCCGGTGGCCGGCGCGGCCTCGGCGGGGATGACGAACGCGCGGCTGCCCAGCGCGGCGGTGCTGGGGCTTTGGGATGATCCTGATGATGATGACCTGGATGAAGCGTCGCTCGCTTCGCTGAGCGGGCTTGTCCGTTAGGCCGGTGGCAGCGCATGGTCGCTACGGCCGGGGGTGATGTTTCTGGATGACTTTCTTCAGGCCGCTGCGGTCGACGTGGGTGTAGATCTGGGTGGGGCGGATGTTGGCGTGGCCGAGCAGTTCCTGGACGATGCGCAGGTCTGCGCCGCCGGCCAGGAGGTGGGTGGCGAAGCTGTGACGCAACTGGTGGGGGTGGACATCTTCCATGCCGGCCAGGGTGGCGCGGCGACGGACGATCTGCCAGATGACGATGCGGTTGATCGGTCGCCCGTTGCGTGAGAGCAGCAGTCGGCGGGTGGCGGGTTTCTCGCCCAGCAGCAGGGGGCGGGCTTCTTCGAGATAGCGCTTGGTCCATTGAAGTGCCGGCCCGCCCAGCGGGACGATGCGTTCCTTGTTGCCCTTGCCGCGCACCCGCGCCACGGCCAGCACGGGGTGGATGTGGTCGGCCTCGAGGTCGGCCGCCTCGGTGGCACGCAGGCCGCCGCCGTAGAGCAGCTCGAGCAGGGCGCGGTCGCGCAGGTCCAGGGGATCATCACCGGCGACCGATTCGATCAGGCGCTGCATCGCGGCGGCCGAGAGCACGCCCGGCAGGTAGCGGGGAATGGTGGGCTGGCTGAGCAGTTGGGCGGGGTCGCGGGCGATCAGTTCGCGGGCGTGAAGAAAGCGGCCGAAGACGCGAAGCGTGGCGACGTGGCGGGCGATGGAAGATGCCGCCAGGCCGCGCTGATGAAGGTGGTGGATGTGCTTGAGAATGTCATCCTGGTCGAGCGATCGAGGGTCGCTCGTGCCGGCCTGGGCCAGTTGCCGGTCCAGCTCCAGCAGGTCTGAGCCGTAAGCCTCCATCGTGAGCGGTGCGAAGCCGCATTCGATGCGGCAGTAGGCGAGAAACTCATCGATCCAGGGCTTGAGCGGGCCGGGCGTATCCTGTTCCGCGGCGGGCGGATGGTCCGGCCTCGCAGGGGTGGATGTGACGCCAGCCGATTGGGTTGATGAAGGAGGCACCATCAGGAGTCTACGCCAAGTCGCACCGGCGGGCATCCGGGCCGGGGTGTGGGAACCGGGCTGAAGCGCGGCAGGTCAGGCGAGCAGAGGGCGGCGGGGCGGATGGGATGCGCGGCCGCGCGGCGGTTGGTGGCCTTTAGCGGGCCCCGGTGATCAGGTGGATGATGTTGCCCGGCGCGCTGATCCAGAATCCGCGGAAGTCGGGCGGCAAGGGTTCGATATCGTCACAACGGGCGCAGCCACGCGCGGCAAGGTACGCTGCCGCTTCTTCGACATCATCGGCCACGATCTCCAGCCAGATTTCCGCCTGGCTCAATCCCGGCACCCGATCGATCCAGAGCACCTTGTCGCCGAAGGCGAAGCGAACCGTCGGTGTGGCGCTGGCGGCCGGGGCATCCAGCCGTTCGAACCCAAGCACATCGGCATAGAACGCCACCACGGATTCGTATTCGTGAACCGGAACCTTCATGGCGATGTTCCGTCCCGCGGTGAACTGGGGTCGTTCCATGGGTCGTGGTTCTCCCAAGGCATTGGTCCGGTGTTTGGACCGAGGATGAGTAGGCTTGCGCCGTCTCGCGCAGGGGGCTTGCCATGCCCTCAGGAAGCGGGCGTGGCCGAGCTTCTCGATGATTCCAGGCCCGCCTCAGCGCGACACGTTGATTTCCAGCGTGCCATCACGATATCGGTAGGGCACTTCCTGGCCATTGAGCGTCACCTTGTCGGGTTCGGCGGCGAGGCGAAATCGGGCTTCGCGCAACCGGCCGGTGATCCGGACTTCGCCGTTCCCGGCACGGATCACCGCGTGACTCTGGAAGGTGAAGCGTTCGCCGTTTTCGCCCGCCAGGGTGTGCCAGGATTCATCATCCGGATCGTGCAGCAGGGTGACCATGATGCGATCG
>JAFIFY010000169.1 GCA_020831765.1 Phycisphaeraceae bacterium
TACCAACGATGTCAGCGTCGGCACCAACGCGGACATCTTCATGGATCCGGCGATCTGGCCCGACAACACTGGTTTCTCTCAGGATGGCCCTGAGTTGGACATCAGCAACGGCTGGACGATTGGTCACAGCGGCACGGCCGGTGATGCGATGCAACTTCGCTTCCGCCAGAACCAGAACGATTCAGGTCCTGGCAGTCAGGCCTTCCACATCGGCACCGCCATCGGCAACATCGAACTGGTGGCGGCGACGCCCGGCGATGCGACGCTGAGCCGTTCGGTGGATATCGATGATGCCTCGATCCTGTTGACCAACTTCGGCCAGACTTCGGGCATGACCTGGACCGATGGTGATTTCACCGGCGACGGCGCGGTGGACATCGACGATGCCAGCGCGCTTCTGGGCAACTTCGGCGCTTCGTACTCCCCGGCGTCCGGCGAGATCGAGGTGACGATCGATGTGGCCAACAGGCAGGTTATGATCGAGGCGAATGAAGTTGCGTTGATCCGCCTCGAGGATCCCTCGGGCAACATCATCAGCTACGACCCGGCGGTTCCGATGAGCACGGTGAACCCGGTGACGCCGACGCTGGTTGGCGAGTTCATGCTGGGTAACTTCATCACCGGCACGGCGGTGATCGGTTTTGATGAGTTTGTGAACCAGGAAGTGATCATCGGCTACCAGCTTCTGGGTGAGGACCGGATCGACAACACGTACGTTCTGATCCCCGAGCCGGCCAGCCTGGCTCTGCTGGGTCTGGGTGGTCTGGTACTGCTCCGCCGCCGCGCGGCGTGAATCGAGCAATCGACTTGAGAATGCAGGCCCGATCGGCCTGCTGACAACTGAATAATTCTGGAAAGCCCGCCCGAGCAACCCTTGGGCGGGCTTTTCCATAGGTCGAGAACCAGCCGGGAGTACCCGGCGCGATTTGCGGTAGTGTCGTGGGAGGGGAAGCGGATCTGGTCAAGACTCTTCAGCGGGCGACGGAGGCGGTAAGGTTTAGCCGGGTGTGCCGACTAAGAGGGTGGTAGGTGGTGGGCGGATCGCGAGGTTGCGGCGGGATGACGTAGCACAGCCTGGTGCTGAAATCGTGGAATTACCCGTGAACGTCGAGTAAAATTGTGTGGTTCGGTATGCGAGAAGGAGCCCCTGATGGGTCTGCACATTGCCAGGTTTTTGGTCATTCTGTCCCTCGTGGTGGGGATTTCTCCTCTGGGCTTGCTCCATGCAGCGCCAACGGGTGGATTCCGTGCGGGCTTGGACTTTCTGGAAGAGCAGTTCGACTTTGTTTCGAATTTTTACATGGAAACGCTCATTCCCTATGACCTGACCGATCCGGAGGGCAATTTCGTCACTCAGGGAGCTCTCGCGGGATTGAGCGAAGAGGATGCACGTTGGCTGGTGGCCGCGCAGGTTGATCGTTACTTCAGGCAGGTTGATGTCGGCGATCCGAACAAGACGCTTCGTCTGGCGATCTATCCCCATCGTGTCGATTCAGCGCCGGGGGTCAAGAGCCTGAACGTCGCGATCGGGAAACAGCAGGTGGAAGGGGGGATCGGGTTTCCGATCGAGCATAATTTCTTCGGGTTCGCGATTCTGGATGCTTACAACGTGGCTTCAGTGCCGGACGGCGGTCATGCGGCGATCGTCTGGCCGGACAACATCGACTGGATCGGAGATGTCGCGGCGGAATTTCAGACGGTTCAGCAGGTCCTGAACGCGGTGTCCGGGACGGCGGCCCAGGAGATCGCCCACTTCTTCGATCTTCGTGATATCGCGCCGCACGAAAGTGGGCCCATTCCGATCATGGCCACCGTTCCCACGGGGATGACTCTGGATCAGCACCTCTGGGAGAAGGCCTTTTCCACGGTGCCGGGCACCCAGCCCGGCGGGCATTCCAGCGTCTCGAAGCTCATCAGTAAGGCGGGAATCGTGCATCGGGCGGATTTTACGATGAGCGGGAGCGTCGACTTGGATGATGCGGCCGTACTCGTGGCCAACTGGCAGAGCGAGAGGGCGCTCTGGCACGAGGGTGATGCCACCGGCGACAACCGGGTCGATCTGGATGATGCCTCGATGCTGCTGGCCGCGTTTGGAACTTCGCTCAGCGCTGCGGAGTCAGAGGTCCGGTTTACGCTCGATGCGACGAATCGCCGGGTCTTGATCGATGCCGCGGGCGTTGCGATGGTCCAGGTGCGAAGCTCAGATGGGCTGATTATCGATTACCAGTCTGTGCTGGAAGGGGGCGACTTGATGGGCCTTTCGATGAAACAGGTCCGGCCGGATGCTGCCGGGGAGTTTATCCTGGGCGATCTGCTGGATTCATCCAACGAATCGCTCGGACGGCTGGGTTACGTTCAGCTCTCGGACTGGACTGGGCTCCTGAGCCTTGAATATCAGATCCTGGGCTCGGACCCGGTAGTGCAGACCGTGGTGATTCCGGAGCCGTCGGGGCTTGGGCTGCTTGCATCGGCGGGGCTGGCCGTCCTGTGGCGTCGGCGATCGGGTCGCTAATTTCCTTTGAAATCATGTCTTATCGGGTTCGGCACCATGGCGGCCCGAAAGTATGTCTGTTGGCTGCCTACTGGAATGGTCGTCGTGTGTTCGTGTCGGGAAAGTTTGCGTGGTATAGCCACTCTCTTGCAGGAATCTGACACGGCGGGGCTTGCATTTCTGGATGGGTGGTGTAAACTAGTGTCGGATGAGGAGGTTCTCAGGGTCTTTGCTGGAACCGAAGGTCAGCACGTTTACATTTGGAAGGAAGGATTTCGCTCATGCGTGGAATTCAATGTTCGATCGCTGCTGTCGCAATTTCTGCCCTAGTGCCTGCTGTTGCGTCAGCTCAGAGTATCGCCTACCTGCCGGCATCGGCCGGGTCGCAGGCTGGCAAGGTATGGGTCAATATTGACACCCCCGTCGGTGTTTACGAAGTCTCGGCTGCTGATGCGGTGCCGACGTCGGGCATGCTCCCGATTGCCGAAGCGGGTTTCTCCGGCTCGTTTACTGGCGTGGCCGGTGGTCTTGTCGATGCCGATCTGGCTTCGAGCAATCCATTCTTCGGTGAACTGACGTCAAGCAACCCCGGCCAGAATGACCTTTCGACCTCCGGTTGGGTGGATACCGGCGTTGCCTACGATGGTTCGGCCGCTGAGTTGGTTCTCTATTACGCACAGTTGGGCGATCCGGCGTCATGGAGCGTGGCGTTCGAGGCGCTGCCCGGAGATGCCAACTTCAGCCGGACGGTCGACATCGATGATGCTTCGATCCTTCTGACCAACTTTGGTGCCACCTCGGGCAAAACCTGGGCCGAAGGCGACTTCACTGGCGATGGCGCGGTGAACATCGACGATGCCAGTGCCCTGCTGGGCAACTTCGGCGCTTCGTACTCCCCGGCCGCTGGCGAGATCGAGGTGACGATCGACATTGCCAATAAGCAGGTGCTCATCGAGGCCAACTCGGTTGCGTTGATCCGCCTCGAGGATCCCTCGGGCAACATCATCAGCTATGACCCCGCGGTTGCGTTCAGCACGGTGAACCCGGTGACGCCGACGCTGGTTGGCGAGTTCATGCTGGGCAACTTCATCACCGGCACGGCCGTGATCGGTTTTGATGAGTTCGTGAATCAGGAAGTGATCATCGGC
>JAFIFY010000170.1 GCA_020831765.1 Phycisphaeraceae bacterium
TATGCAGATTGTGGCACCATTACGGACGGGGTGGCTGCAGGCAGCGACCATCGTGATGATCCTCGGGGGATATCTGATCCGCTATACTTGCTTTGATGGTCGGCGTCTCCTCTCTGGTACAGGTTCTGGGGATATCGGGCCTGTTCGCTTCGCGGGTGTTCGTGCCCATGTTCGCGGCGGCCCTGATCATGCGTTATGGGCCGGAGATCGGGCTGATTGATGATATCGGGCTGCTGGCCGGGGTGACGGCCGAGCAACCGCCGACCTGGTTTACCCATGACATCACCCTCACCGTGCTGGGCATCCTGGCGCTGGCCGAGATTCTAGCGCATAAGAGCGATGCTGCCAGAGAGTTACTGACTTTTGTCGATCACTACGGCAAGCCCATCGCCGCAGCCTTGACCTTGCTGGGCATCCTCTCAGTCAGCGAGGCGGGATTCGTGGAGAGTGTTGTTCAGCAGGCCGGTCTGGGTGATTACATCCTCCCGTTCCTGGTCGCCGGTGCGACGTTCGTGGTGGCGCGCGCCCACAACGTCGTGCTGGGCTCTTTCATCGAGATGGATGACTCTGATGATTCCGGCCTGCTGGGTATGCTCAGTTGGGCCGAGGATATCTGGTCGCTGTTCGGCATTTTCTTCTTCATTCTGTATCCGTTGGTGATGGTCTTTCTGATCGGGCTTGTGGTCGGCCTGATCTTACTCCTCCGGTGGCGGGCGCATGTCCGGGAAGAGAAGTCACGGATTCCCTGCGTCAGTTGTGGCGAATCGATCTATCGAAGCGCGATTCAATGCCCCAAGTGCGGCGAGGCGAATCCGTCGGTCCGGAGGGTCAACTGGCTTGGCGTTGCCACCGAGTTCCCGGCTCCCGCTCCGGAGCGACAGACGCTGGACCTGGTCAGTAAGAAACGTTGTGGGCGGTGTGCGACCCGACTAACCCAACGACGCCCCGACCTGTCATGCAGCGCTTGCGGCACTCGGCCGTTCGCTGAACGTGATTTCATCTCCAGGTACGATGCGCATGTCTCAGGGAAACTGGGTCAAACGCTGGTGATCTGCGGGGCGCTTTCCACCATTCCAATTTTCGGGCTGATCCCCGGTGTGATCTGCTATCGGATGACGCTTGTCGCGCCTTACCGGCGCTATGTGCCCCGCACCCGGGCTCTGTTTCTCAAGTTGTTGGTCTCGATCGTATTCTTCTTCCTGATTTTGCTTCAGTTGATCCCCGGTGCGGGCATCTTCATGGTCCCGCTGATGGCCCTGCTCAGCTACAGCGTCCATCGGCGAACGTTTCTCAAGCTGGCTCTTCGGCAGGTGGAAGTGGAAAGCGCAATGCCGCCAGCGCGGGCTTCTGTTCCGACTCCACCGGCCGCGCCTTCACCTCCACCCCCGCCGATTCAGGCGTCGCCCACCGACTCCTCGCCGCCTTAGCGGTGGATCGTCGCTGGAACGTGTTCTTAGAGCCACAATTGGCTCAAGCAACCGGGGCGGGCCAATCGGGATCGGTGAATCGTCCATCGCGGCTGATGATCTGCCCATCCGCTTCGATTTCGCCGCCCTGGCGAAGATCGCAGACCATGTCCCAATGCAGACCCGAGCGATTGGTATTGCCCGTCTCGGGATAGCCGGCACCTACGGCCATATGGAAAGTTCCCCCGATTTTTTCATCGAACAGGGTATTGCGCGTGTATTGGCTGATGTTGTAGTTGGTGCCGATCGCGACCTCACCGACGCGCGAAGCGCCCTCATCGGTGGCCAGCATTCGCTTGAGAAAATCCTCATTTCGCGAGGCGTGGCACTTGACAACCCGGCCATTCTCGAACCACAACTCGATATCGGTCACCTCGCGGCCATGGTGGACGGCCGGAAAGCTGAATCGAACGTAACCGTTGACGCCGCCGCGCGCGCTGGTGAGATTCGGCCCGGTGAAAACTTCTCCATCGGGAAAGTTGGATTCCCCGGCGCAACTGATCCATTTCATGCCTTGGACATCAACCGTCACATCCGTTCCATTGGCGGCGCGGAACCGCACCTCTCGACACTGGTTGAGCCGTGCGACGAGTTTCTCCTGTCGGGCCGCGATATCCCGCCAGATCGCGACCGGGTCCTCGCGATCGAGATAACCCGCCTGGAAGACGAATTTTTCATAGTCGCGGAGGCTCATTTCCGCGTCCTGGGCCGAGGCGGCGGTGGGGTAGAGGGTTCCGACCCAGCGGAGCCTGGCTTCGGCCGCGCGTTGCATGAACGTGTTCATGATCGGCTCGCGGGCCGCGGCGGCCATGGCCTGTCTGGCCGGATCGATGCCGGTCATGCTGCGTGTGTTGGTTTCGGCCCAGAGGGATATGCTGGCATCGATCTTCTCGACGGTGAACGCGGCGATCGGGGAGACATATTTCAACTGTTCATCAGAGGCATGGCCAAGAAAAAACTCCTGCATCGTGTCCGGCATCATCCGGAGGTCCACATGCGCACCGGCGAGGATCAACTCCTCGTGGATCGCCTCGAGCAGCGGCAGTCCGACAGGGTCTCCCGACAGCCGAACGAGTTGCCCCGGCTTGACCGCCGTTGAGTAATGAACCAGCACCCGGGCCAGACGATCGAGATTGGGGTCACGCACGTTCAGAAGACTCCGTGTAAGAGACGCCGTCTGTCGGCTATGCCAACGGACGGTTCGACGTCAAGACCATCGCTTCAACGACGGATTGGATGCGCAGTCTAGCCGAATGGATTGTGGCCATCGGTGGATGTCGGCCGCGCCTGCTGGAGATCGCCTCGATGGGTGAAGGCGAAGCATGCCCCCCGTACTCGGATGGGATGGAACTTTAATGAATGCGGGTGACAGGACTTGAACCTGCACGGGTTTCCCCACGAGAACCTAAATCTCGCGCGTCTGCCAATTTCGCCACACCCGCATCGATCCGGGCCATGTCGGCGGCGGTCGGAGGCACCGATTCGCCGCCATCACCCCCGGAATTCCGCAGCCACCACCCCCGGAATTCGCCAGCCATCGATCCCGGCAGTTGGGCATTTGCTGCCTTCCATTGGGCAAACGATACCACCCGGTCCGCGGTTCGTCACCGGCCACCCATCTCAGCGGGTTGACAGTTCCCACCGGGGCTCCTATCATCCTTTCATCCGGATGAACGAATGAAGTCATGATCCAGTCCCCGCAAAAATCCGACCTGCTGGTGACCCGCCTCGAATGTCTGGCGGATTCCACCCGCCTGCGGCTGATTCGACTGCTGATCCAGAACGAACTGGGTGTGGCGGACTTATGTCGCGTGACCCGGCTGCCCCAGTCCACGGTCAGCCGGCACCTAAAGATTCTGTCCGAACACAACTGGACCCGGTCACGTCGGGAGGGCACGGCCAACCTTTACCGGATCGTACCGGACGATCTGGATGAGGGTTCGCGGCAACTCTGGAATGCAACGGTGGGACAACTCGCCGGTTCATCCATCGCCGAGCAGGATGATTTACGGCTTGGCGAACTGGTCAGTGCCAGAAATCCGGACAGTCGGAAGTTCTTTGCCAAGACCGCCTCGCAGTGGTCGAGCTTGAGACGGGAGCTTTATGGCGAGACATTCGGGATCCATGCTCTGCTGAGTTTGCTGCCCTCGGACTGGACTGTTGCCGATCTGGGTTGCGGAAGCGGTGAATTGAGCCGTGAGCTTGCCCGTCACGTCGCCAAGGTCTATGCCGTGGACCAGAGCCCTGAAATGCTCAGCGCGGCGAAGGTCCACTGCGCAGGCCTGGACCATGTCCAGACCATTCAATCCGACCTGACTTCGCTTCCGATGGATTCCGAGTGTTGCGAGGCCGCGCTGCTCGTGCTCGTGCTGGGCTACATCAACCCTGTTGAACGTGTTCTTTCGGAGACTGCGAGAATCCTCAAGCCCGGTGGCCGGCTGGTCGTTGTTGATCTGCTGCGGCACGACGACGAACAGTTCCGCTCAAGACTGGGCCAGGTCTGGTCGGGGTTCGAGCCCGGTGACCTGACGGGATGGCTGAGCAACTCCGGTTTCTCGCCCGAACGCGGTTACGCACTGCCCAATGCCGATCGTCCTGAAACCCTGAGTCTCTGGCTGCAGTCGGCCCGGCGTGTCGGCCGCCCGCGCAACAAGACAACCTGACTGATTACCGGAGAACTTCCGGCGCGTTTGATGACTGAATCTGAATCTCAATTTAATGGAGCTTACGCACATGACCGCAACCGTTACCCAACCCGTCACCGCCTCGATCACCAAGGGGCTCGAATACAAGGTCGCCGATCTGGCTCTGGCCGAATGGGGCCGCAAGGAACTGGACCTGGCCGAGAAGGAAATGCCGGGCCTGATCAGCATTCGCCAGGAGTTTGGCGCGAGCAAGCCACTGGCCGGCCAGCGCATCACCGGCAGTCTTCACATGACCGTGCAGACCGCCGTGCTGATCGAAACGCTTGTGGAACTTGGCGCTGATGTTCGCTGGGCGTCCTGCAACATCTTTTCGACCCAGGATCATGCCGCCGCCGCGGCGGTCGTGGGCAAGAATGGCACGCCGGATAACCCCAAGGGGGTGCCGGTGTTCGCCTGGAAGGGCGAGTCCCTGGAGGAATACTGGTGGTGTACCGAGCGTGCCCTGGACTTTGGCGATGGCGCCGGGCCGACCCAGATCGTCGACGACGGTGGCGATGCCACGCTGCTTATCCATAAGGGTGTCGAGTTTGAGAAGGCGGGCAATGTGCCCTCGCCGGACACCACGACCAACGCCGAGTTCAAGGAAGTGCTCAAGCTGCTGGCCCGTTGCATGAAGGCCGATCCGAAGCGCTGGACCAAGGTCGCCGCCGAGCTCAAGGGCGTCTCCGAGGAAACCACCACTGGCGTTCACCGCCTGGAGCGAATGGCCCGTGAAGGCACGCTGCTGTTCCCGGCCATCAACGTCAATGATTCGGTGACCAAGAGCAAGTTCGACAATCTCTACGGCTGCCGCCATTCACTGATCGACGGCCTGAACCGGGCCACGGACGTGATGATGAGCGGCAAGGTGGCCGTGGTGCTTGGTTACGGCGATGTGGGCAAGGGCTGCTGCCAGTCATTGCGAGGCCAGGGCGCGCGGGTGATCGTGACCGAAATCGACCCGATCTGCGCCCTGCAGGCCGCCATGGAGGGCTATCAGGTGGCCACCCTCGAGGATGTCCTGGGCACCGCCGATATCTTCATCACCACCACGGGCAACAAGGATGTCATCACCGTTGAGCACATGAAGAAGATGAAGGATGGCGCCATCGTCGGCAACATCGGCCACTTCGATAACGAAATCGACATGGCTGGGCTCGCGGCGTTTCCCGGCATTCAGCGGATCAACATCAAGCCGCAGTATGACAAGTGGTTGTTCCCGGACGGCCATGGCGTCCTGATCCTTGCCGAGGGACGGCTGCTCAATCTTGGCTGTGCCACCGGGCACCCCAGCTTCGTGATGAGCAACAGCTTCACCAACCAGGTGCTGGCGCAGATCGAACTGGTCGAGAACCGTGACCGTTACGAGAAGAAGGTGTACGTGCTGCCCAAGCACCTCGATGAGAAGGTGGCGCGGCTGCACCTGGAGCAACTCGGCGTGAAGCTGACCAAGCTCACCGAGGACCAGGCGGAATACCTGGGCCTGCCGGTGGATGGGCCTTACAAGTCCGAGCATTACCGGTATTGATCGCCGGTTCGAACGCGTTTTCAATTTCCAACAGCAAGGGGGCATGGCCGGCGCCATGCCCTCTTTTGCATGGGAAAATCGATTGTTGGACGAGCATCGCGAAGTGGATTCAGTCTGGTATGTGGCGTATGGGTCCAATCTCCATCGGGATCGCCTGATGTGCTACATCGCCGGTGGGCGACCGGATGGCGCATCGCGCCGACATGTCGGTTGCCGCGATTCAACGCCTCCGCTCGAGGAGAAAGTGCTGATGATCCCGCACCGGCTTTACTTTGCCCGGCTGTCAGGGAGTTGGGGCGGTGGCGTCGCGTTCATCGATGCTACGTCGGCGTTTTCCGGGCAATGCGCGCCGCCAACAGCGTTGCGCGATAGCGGCTGGACCGTCGGCCGCGCCTGGCGCATCAGCCGATCGCAGTTTGAAGATATCCTCGCCCAGGAAAACGGACGATCTCCCGGCGAGGTGAAACTGGACTGGCCCGACTTGATTCAGGCAGGCCGCTTCGATCTGGGTTCAGGCTGGTATCGCATGGTGGTTGGATTGGCGACTCTGGATAGCGTGCCCGCGTTCACCTTTACGGACATCGGCCCATCCAGCGCCGCTGCGCGGCCGCCCAGCGAGGCATACCTCAAGACCATGGCCGAGGGCCTTGGCCAGTGCCTGCCCGACTGGAGCGGGCAGCGCATTCGCACCTACCTTGACTTGCGGGTCCAAGGCCGCATCGATCAATGACCGGGGGCAAGCGATCCGAGTCGCGGTCGATGGCCGGCTGATCAACGTTTCGGTGCCCACGGATCGGCCACATGATGCAGCACGAGATTGCCATCCCGCAGTGAAACAACCTGCTGGCCAATCCGCACGCGATCGCCTTCAGCGCGCGGCGTCGGCGTCTGGCCGCGCGTCAGAAACAGAATGCTGAAACTCGTCCCGCCCGCGTTGAGCACTGTTGTGCCCTCGACCTCGGCGCCCGGCGCTCCCGGCCCGGTCATGATCAGCACGGCATCGACGCCCGACCTGCCCGAAAAATCCAGGGCCAGACTGGTTCCATCGCTGGTCGTCATCACCGCGCTGGCATCCTGCCGAACCTCGAAGTGGCGAATATCACCGTTCATCCGGCCCCAACTCGCATCCGGGCGTTCACGGATCCCGGTTGTGGCGTGACGCGGATTCAGAGCGAAGCGGCCTTGCGCTGCATTGGCCGAAATCCAGACCCGGTTGATCTCAGTGGCTTGGGTATGCCCCCGTGCCCGCTTGGTGAGCACGGTCACCACGATGTCGTTCTCATCCTGAAAGCGGTTGCGGAACATGGCGTAGCCATAGTGGCGGTCCACGGCCGCCGGCGGGATGGCTTCGATGGGATTGACCGGTTCTTCGCCGACCGGCCAATTGACGAAAGCAAGGACGGAATGGTGAGGAAGGCTACCCGCGGTGTCATAGGGCACGCCGTTCCTCTGGTCGTGTTCCTTGAAGAACTGGTTGTAGAACCAGAGCCATGCGGCCCGCTGGGGCGGGGTGGCCACGCCCATGCCGATGCCAAAATAGGCCCCACCGCTGATGCTGTGCCTTTGCCAGGTGTTGTGAGGATAGCCGTCCCGACTGTGGAAGTGCGGCCTTCCACTCTCATCAACAATCGTTCCCAGCAGCCATCGCAGGCTCATCCACTGTGCGTGGGGTCGAGGCGTGATGAAGTCCTTGCCCGCGGCGGTCTTCCACGCTTGCAGGGCGGAAAGGAAAATGATGTGGCTGGCCATGGATGCGGTGCCATCACCTTCGGCGAAATAGAGCCCTTCGCCGAAGCCCTCGGTCATGTTGCGGATCATGGCTTGCCTGCTTACTTCCACCAGTTGTTCGATGCGCTGGTTGTCCACGCCCGGATCGTTACGAACCGCCAGCAGCGCCATGGCCCCGCCTCCGACCTGCATTCCCCAGTGATTGCTTCGCGGGTGGTGGCGGGCGCCGCGGACCAACTCGGCCAGTGACATGTTCCGGCCCTGGTTGTAGCCTGCGATCTCGCTGGCGATCTTTCGCCGATACTCCTCATCCCATCCGTCGTAGCACAGGTCATAACCCAGCGCATACCAGCCCAGTGAAGGCCCGGCCCGCAGCGCGCCGCTGGGCGAGCGGAACGAGTATCGCTGATCACCGCCGCGATGGCCGGCCAGGGCCGCATCCATCGCCCGGCGTCCGAGATCGGCGTAGTGCCGGTCGCCGGTCACCTGGTAGAGCAATCCGTAACCGGCCACATGGGAGATCGAAAACGTGCCGCCAGCCCCGGCATGGGCGAAGTCCCCGCCGCGCGGCCCGTGGCCCATGTTGCCGGGCATCGTGCGGCCATCACCCCCATTGAGCACTTCGCGAAGCCGCTTGAGGATCGCTTGACCCTCGGGGGCCTGGGCGCGGCGGCGAAGCTCGGGCAAGTCACTCCGACGGAACAGCAGCCGGGGATGCTCGCCCGCCTCGGGCGCGACAAACCCATCAACGGGAGCGGGCCAGGGCTTGTCACCGTCCGATGCGATGCCTGATGATGCAATCGCCAATGTGATGATGACCGCCGTCAGTGCGGCGAGCAGTCGGTGAATCTGGAAAGCTTTGAAAAATCCGGGCTCAAGCATCTTGCTGACTCCTTACGGTCTGTGAATCTTCATGGTGCCACGATTGGCGAATCTGGTATTTCCGCGGTCCTGAATGGGTATCAGTTCAGCGGGAACGGCTGATCTTTGATGGCGTGGATTTTCCACCACGCCTCGGCCATGGCCCGGTCAGGCACCCACAGCCAGTGTTTGCGCTGTTCGGGGTCAAGTTCGCGTGCCGGTCTGACCAGGGGCTGATCAACCTGGCCCCGCTCCTGTCGCGCATCGGCGGTCCGCTGGGGATCGACCTGGTACGCCTTGCCTTCCTCGTCGAGTTGAAGCGGTCGCCAGGGCTCGCCGAGAAGCACTTCCAATGCGCGGGGGTGGATCAGATAGCCATCTTCGGCGCGAACCTGCCTCAGCTCGAGCGGGCCGTTGGTGGGATACCCTTCCTCGGGAAGCCGCAGTGCCAGCGCGCGATCGACGAACATGGCCGCGTAGTCGAAGCCCTGCACCCGTGACATGCGGCGAACGGGATCTTCTTCCGTGACCTCGGCTGTCCAGCCGCGCCGCGTGCCCAAGGTCCCCTCGGGATGGTCGCCGTGTCCAATCCCTGGCGCGACGACCATATTCGTCAGCCAATCCTTCCGCATCTGATAATTGAGAATCACGGGACGGACGTGGCGATGCCAGGTGCCGGCCCATTCATCGATGCCGTTGACGTTCAGGTGCAGATGAGTGTGGCCGAAGCTGGCCCAGTCTGGCGGATACTGACCGCCCCATGGCGGAACCTCGCCGTGCCAGACGATGCTGGCGATCGAGCGTTCGGGAGCCTGCCAGGTCATATTGGTGGGGAATCGTCCGTTGGCGCTCATGCCCCAGGTTATCCAAGGCGCGTGGCGGTATTCAACGATGCCGGTCCGGTCCGCGATCTCATCGAGAATGCCCTGGATGAGGAGGCGATCGATGCCGTGACGCAGGTAGACGATGCCCATCCCGCGTTCCTCGGCGATCCGGCGGGTTTCGGCGTGTTCACCGAAGGCGAGGGAATGGGCCAATACCGGGATGATCAGGACAGCCCGGATGCGCTGGGCTTCGGCGGGTGTCCAGTTGAGGATGGCCATCTGGCCGCGCTGCCGCTGGGCCTGGTAGCGGTTATATCCCCGCTCGTTGATCTGGCGAAGTTCATCGGCGACTTTCCCAGGCAGATGCAACTGAAGCGGCCAGACCTGATTGCCCTCGACATCACCCTTGTCGATATGAGGATGCGACGGCGCTTCGGCCTCCTCGGCCGACACAGCGACGGCAAAGGCGAACTTAAGCAGGAACACCGCGGCCATGGCGAGCGCCAACGCTCGAACTATTGCGCGGTCGTTGTTTGAGTGTTCATGCATGATGAGCATTCTCCGTTTGTGGATACCGGGTGCTTGGTGTTCTTGTGTCCGGTTGCGGGTCGATGCGTGGTCAAGGGTCGGCCTTCAACCAGTTCAGCGGTCAGGCGTCCGATTGCGGCCAGATGGATGTAGGGCCCGTATTCCGGATCAATGCCCTCGACAAATTCGCCGAATCGTTTGGCGCCGATACCCTTGGCGAAGAACGGCACCAGTTGATTGGTGTGGTTCTTGCTGTGCCACTCGAATGCGGGCATGACGCCCTTGCCTCGATAGGCCACCGGACGCCACATCGGGTCGGCATCGGGGCCCGATCCCGGTCCGAGCAGGTAGCCGCACTCGTGATCACTGACGACGATCATCAGGGTGTTATCCCATGAGCTGTTGCGCTCCACCCAATCGACCGCCGCGACGATGGCCTTGTCGAAATCGACATGTTCCTCGATCAGGCGCGGCGAATTGTTATGGTGGCCGGCCCAGTCGATCGCGCCACCCTCGATCATGATCACAAAGCCGTTGCCCTGACGATTGAGAATGTTCAAACCGGCCAGCGTCAGATCGACGAGCGTGGGGATGCCCTCAATAAATGGAACCTCGAACGGCTGGGCGTCGCCGTTGCCATCCCGATCATACTGAAGCGTTCGGTGGGTTCGGGGTATGCCGAGAATGCGATCCTCGACTCGGCCAGTCTGGAGCGACCGGAATTCATCGAGCGTTTCGACCAGGCGCCAGGGTGGCCGTCCGCCCTCGGTTCCCGCCCGGCCGGCGACGATCCGCTCCCAGTCCTCCTTGCCGCCGACGAGGAAGTACTGGTGATCTTCCGGCGATTCGTAACGGCGGCCACTGCCGTCGTAGTATGGGTGTCCGCCGGCCAGAATCATGTCCAGGCCGCTCTTGCGAATCATCAACTGCGCCAGTCGTTCGTGGTTCCAGCGATCTTCAAGGTGAATCGCAAAGCCGGTCGGCGTGGCATCGACGATCGGGACACTGGATACCACGCCGGCGGCCATGCCTCGCTTTTGGGCGCGGTGCATCAGGTGGGTGAGATGCTCACCATCCGGATCGATCCCGACCCGGCGATTCAGCGTCTTGTGTCCGGTGCTCATGGCGGTCGCCGCCGCGGCCGAGTCGGTGTGGCCGGTCATGAAGTACTCGAAACGCTCCCAGGCCTTGGCCGGGTCGTATCCGCTGCCGTGGGGGTAGGTCGCCGCGGCCATGCGAACGGGGAACTGATGATAAATCTGGCCGCGCCGCCATCCGTGCTGATACAGGCTCGCCGCTTCCATCTGGTGGAAGCCCCAGCCATCGGCCATGAAGATGATGATGTTCAGATCACCCGAAGAGGCTCCCTCGCCAACCGATCTCGGTCCCTGAACGCATCCGCCCAGCATCAATAGAAGTAACGCGGCTGGAAGCGCCATCCGAATGGCACGGGCACTCAACGAAGACTTCATCAGTCATCCTCCAGTTGTTTGCGGCAGGTTTTCCGACACGCGAACAAGCATTAGCGACAAGCGCCGCGACCCAATCCCCAGCCTTGCCATGGTTCCAGGCTGGTGGGGTTGGTTACAACGCTTCAAACGCCGGATCGATTGCGGTCCCGTGACGCTCATCAAGGTCTCATGATTGTCCGCACCGATGCAATATATCTCCCCGAGTCTTCGTCATCTCGCTGATGCGGCCCAATCGGCGCGTCGCCGCGCAAGGCGAGCAGGCCCGTTCGCGATGGTTTGCACACCCGCGTTCCAAGCCGTTTGCACTGTCGCCGTTTGCCTGACCCTCGCCGCATCGAAGGGTTCGATCCGGATTCCATCGAGTTCGCCTTTGCTGAGTAACAGGTTATGAACCACCGACTTGCCTTATGGCTCATGCCGATTGTTCTGTTCCTCACCGTTCCCATGGCCATGGGGGACGAGGCGCCCGCTCCCCGGCCGATTGAGAGCGTCCAGGTCACCGTGCCCACCGGCGCCTATGCGCTGGTCACGTTGGACTTTTCGGTGAATGATGCGCATGAGCTTTTCCAGAATTGGCGCTACATGGGCGGCATGCGGGCCGGGCGAATGAATATTGATCACGGAATCGGCATTCGCGAGCCTGGCGGCCACTTGGAGCTGAAGGATGGTCGCCTGACGGGAACCTTCGTTCGCATCCATGGTCGCCGCAATGTCGTGGAGCAACGTGTTACTGTGGATGCGACGGTGCGGGACGGCGGGATTGAGGGGCGAGCGACGATCGGGCGGGCCACGGGAACCGTCACCGGTCGCATTGTGGAGGAGACCGAGCTGGCCGCGAACAATCGCATCGATCCCGAGAAGCGCTGGCCTTCGTTTCTCGGCCCGGCTGGTCGCGGGACCGCCGCGCAGTCAACCGGGGTCGCTACGATCGAGTCGGCCGATCGAATCGAGCTTCGCTGGCGCTCGGAAGAGATCGATATCGGGCAGGGCATTGGCTCGATTTCCCGCTTCATGCATACCTGGCGCGATGCCAACGGCATGCGAACCGCCTCGGGCTCGTCATCACCCGTTGCCGGGGACGGCATGGTCTTCCTCAGCTATTTCGTGCCTTCGCCCACGGAACGTGAAGTTCCGCACCGTTGGTTCGACGGCGTGGGTCATGACGATCCGGCCTCGGCGCGTCAGCGTCTGGCCGAGCAATCGGGACTGGCCGAATCGGACCTGCCCGCCCATGCCATGGAGAAGCAGTGGGTCGCCGCCGATGATGTGGTGCTGGCGATGGATGCGGCCACGGGCAAGACGGTCTGGAAAGCGGTGATGCGTGATCGCGGGTTGAGCATTCAGCACCACAAAATCGGCCCTTTCAATATGACCCCGGCTCATGGCGAAGGTCGCGTATTCGCCATCGGCATGTCCGGCTGGCTTTACGCGTTCGAGGCACGAACCGGTAAACCGCTCTGGGAGACCAACCTGCAACTGGGCCGAGGTCCGATGTTCAGTTCATCCGTGGTGGCCGCGCGCGGCGTTGTCGTTGCTCCGCGCGGCGGTTTCTGGACGGGTTTCGATCCCGCCACGGGTCGGCAACTCTGGCGATCACAGCTTCGACATTCCCAGGTTTCGCTCGCCCTCTGGACTTCGGGCGATACCGACTATCTGCTGGGGTCGGCCGGGTCGAGCATCGTCTGCCTGAATCCTCGGACCGGTGAGGTGGTCTGGGAACTTGAGCTTCCCGCCGAGCCCGATCGTGTCGCCACGGTACGCAGCGCCGGTCGGGGTATGGGATCGGGTGGCATCAGCGTCCATGGCGATACGCTCCTTGCCTATGTGGATGATGTCGATGCGCGGGCTCAGAGCAATGCCGAGCGCAATGCTTCAAGGCGAACGCACTGCATGGCATGGTCGCTCAAGCTTGACAGCCAGCCCCGCCTTCGATGGAAGCAACCGGTGGAAACACTCCATGGCGGCAACGTGCCCGTGGTGGTACACGGGCGATTTGTGTTCACCGTCGATCTTCAACTGCTCGAGCTTTCCGATGGACAGATCGCGGCCCGCGGCACGGGGACGCGGCCGGGCAATGGTGGTTACCTGCAAGCCATCGAGGATCTGGTCCTGGTTCGGCGCGATGGAACCCATGGGAATATCCAGACGTGCATCTACCGGGTTTCGCCCGAGGGGAAGATCACGAACCTGACGCCGGAGCGCGACTGGAGTCCGACGTTTGGCGGGGGAACCACCAGCTATCACCACCCGATCATGTATCCGTTGGTGGATGGCCGTATGTTCCTCCGGCAGTTCGATGGCGTGTACTGCTGGGATCTGCGACATGGAGAGTAAATCGACTTGCTAACGCTGGATCAGCCCCCGTTTGGAATCATGGTGGCGATCGAGTCCGTGAACGTGACCGTATCCGCTCACGCCGTTCTCCAGCGTCGGCGTGTTGGTCGTCGGGAATT
Source organism: Phycisphaeraceae bacterium (assembly GCA_020831765.1). GTDB lineage: Bacteria > Planctomycetota > Phycisphaerae > Phycisphaerales > Phycisphaeraceae > JAFIFY01. The sequence continues at coordinate 13,545 of JAFIFY010000170.1, forward strand.
CGATCCTTATGTACCAGCATAAACGTAGGAAGTCAGGCCTGATGGAGATGCTTGAACGATGATGAATGTCAACAATCGGTTCCATCCATGGATGTTAGTGATCGCCCTTTGTCTTGCTTGTGTGCTCGATGCGGCCCTGACATATGGGGAAGTCAAACTGATCGACGAGCGTACACCCTGGCGGGTGTTCACGGTTTCGGGCGCGGAGATGGTGCTGCGCGATGGCAAGGTCTACATGCAGCATCGCCGCTCAACCAGGGCGAACGCATGTAGGCCCGGCGCATAAAAGGACTTGATAGTCGTTTGCGCTCCCCGGGCGCATCGGCTACACCTCACCTCAGTTACACGCGTGGCCACGCAGCAATACCGCGAACCGACAAAGGAGCGCATCATGG
>JAFIFY010000104.1 GCA_020831765.1 Phycisphaeraceae bacterium
GGTGATGAGCTTGCGATGATCCAGTCGGCGATGGCCGGTTATCGGGCCTGTAATATCTGAAAAAATCGGGCAATTTGCCTTGTCAGCGAGGTGCCGCCGCGCATTAATGAATTCAAGGAGCGATTGGTTTGGCCGCGAGGGGAGGTGATGAAGCGGAGGTGATGAAACGAAGCTGGATTCGCTTTTTCGGGTTGACTGCGTCCGCTGGTTCGCCGCGTTCAAAGTGGAATGGAGAGTGCCGATGGTCAGCCACGAGCCGCGCATCTGGGAGTTCGAAGTCACCTGTCGCCAGGCTGTTTGCGTTTATCTGGTCATGCAGCGTGATCGTGGCGCTAGCGAAACCGCTTCGATGGAACCGATCGGTTCGGACACATGGCAGCTTCGTCGCCTGCTTCCTCCGGGCGCTTATGATTTCCGCTATTTTGTCAGTGATGGCCAGAGCATCACTCATTTCGGCAGCAGCGGAGTCAAGGTCCGTCGCATGGCCGCAACCAACCAGACTTGAAGCATCGAGTTCGCGGGCTGATGCCTGTTGCTGATGTGTGTTCCTGCCTGATGGTGCGGTTCCGTCCCCTCGGGTTCGACGCCAACCCTCACGCCTTAACTTTCTCCAACCGCGTACGCCGCCATCCGATGCAGCGGCAACCATGGCAACCGGCAATACGTCGTCACATGTTCCGTTGGACAACCACAGACTGACCCATCGAATCGAAGTGGAAAACCGATGACAACACAGCCTGAGCACACGTTGACATTATCGATCGCCCTGACTATGGCATTGCTGATCGTCACGTTCCTGATGAGCACAACGCTCATGGCTTCTGAGGAGGGCGGATCGACTTGGCCGGCTCCTGTGGAAAGGTTCGATGCGCCGAAGCCAGGCGAGCACCCGCGTCTGCTTTTTCGCAAACGAGATGTACCTGAACTGCGCGCACGCGCCAGGACGCCCGAAGGTCAGGCGATCGTCGCGCGGCTTCGGTATCTGCTCGACGGCGCCGACGGTGACACCATTCCTCAAGTCTTCAATCGCAATCCGCCGGTCAATATCGGGGCAAAGGGTCCCCGACAGTTGCCCGAACTGGCCTTCACCATGGGGCACCCGGCCGGTTACGGCATGCTGTACCAACTGACCGGTGAGCAGAAGTACGCTGATCTGGCCAAGGAAGCCCTGACGCTGTTCCTCGAAGGCCAGTCCGACCGTGATGAGCGTTACACATGGAATCGACCCGGAGCGGGTCTGCGAACGGGTATGATGATGGTGTGCGTGGCGATGGCTTACGACCTGGCCTATGACGGCTGGGATGAGGCGTTTCGCCGGCGGGTCGTCAACGAAATTCAGAACTATCGGCATGTGGCGGTCGCTTCCGGTGGGTGGGAAGGCGGTCCGAGCGGATTGTCCTTTGAACGCATTGTCAACCCCTACTATCCGCCCACCTCCAATCACTATGGCGCTTTGGTCGGTGGCGCTGCGGTGGCGATTCTCGCAATTCGTGGCGATCCGGGCGCGGATGAGGAAAGGTTGCATCGCCTCCAGCGCGATGTGGAGCGAAACCTGGTTCGGGCGCTCTCTGAGGGATTCGGCGATCATGGCTTTTTTTCTGAAGGCCCCGGCCCCAGTCACATGGCGGCCAACACCGCACTGGTGGTGGGTTTACAGGCGATGAAGGTCGCCGGGGGCCGGGATTACATCACGCCGCGCACCAATGCCCCCTGGCTGACCTTGCGTTGGGCTTTCGAGGCCATTCCCCGCGGTGATGCCGGACCTCACTATCCGTGTCGCAACCCAGGCGCGTACGGCACCGAGTATCTGGACCGAGTGGGCACCAGTGACGGGGGAAGGTTTTCGCAAGGTTTCGGTGCGATTCCCGATTCGATGAAGCCCGCATTGCTTTGGACCTATCGGAATCTGGTCCAGCCCAGCGAATCGGCCGAGTATCCCCGTCACCTTCGTGATCAGGAGCGATCGTTCGATGCCTTCATCTACCCCCATCGTGCCGTCCTGAGCCTGGTCAACTGGCCGATTGCGGTCGAGCCTGTGAACCCGGCGCGACTGCTTGGCCACAGCTATCACGACACCGTGCATGGATACCTGGCGTTCCGTAATCGCTGGCGTGATGCCGATGACATCATTGTGACGGCTTACCTGCAGAGCGGGCCGCGAGGCTTCATCCGAAACAACGACACGGCCGTTCGGCTATGGGGGCTGGGCTTGAGGGCGCAGCTTCCTTCGATCACGGGAAAAATTGATCACCTTGAACGCGGACCCGACGGTTCCAGCACGTTCACGGTCATGGACGGCCGTGGGGCTCGGGGCATGGCGGTCGATTTTTCAGGCCGGTCCGGAGCGCCGGTGATGGTGGTCATGGTGGGCAATGGCCTTCAAGCGCCTGATCGTCTGCCGCGCTCGGCCGATGGTGCCAATATTCAGGCCAGTGTCATCGAACTCGACGCGGACAGGTCAGTCCTTGTGACCACGCTTCAACGAGGTGATGCCCCGGATATTCGCCAGGAAGCGGCGCGAATCCGAGTGGGGCACCAAACGATCACCGTCGAAGGCGATCGCATCCGCCTGGGCGAATAATTCATTGATACATGCCGTTTTCCTTCGCCTGAAACGCGATGAACCCACTGTGGCAGCGCTGTAGCCTAATACGACAACGCGGGTTAGTCATCGGGCGGGACGCAACATCGGCAGTGCTTGAGGTAGATGCCCAAGCGATGCAGATCGCGCAATCGTCGTCGGCGATGGCTACGGCGAGCCTTCGCGTTGCGATGCTGCGTGCGTTGGATGTGATCGGCGGCACGCTGGTGCCGTTCACGGCGTGATGCCGGCTTGCGCGACGCGGCCTCGATCGCCGCGTCCGCGGCCCGGCGCACTTGCTGCACGGTGAGAATTTTTTTCCCCCGCTGCCTGACCTTCGCCAATCAACTTCAGCCGCAGCCGCGCCAGCAGCAGGTGGCTGATGGCGGTGAGGATCAGGTGACGCTGCACGGCCAGATAGCGGCGGCACTCGAACTGATCGAGCCCGAGCTGATCCTTCTCGTTCTGGAAGCTGCGCTCGACGTGCCAGCGGCTGAACGCCACGTGCAGCAGCCGCTCGATCGGCACGCCGGCGGAGGCGTTGGAGACGAAGTACTTGGTCTCGCTGGTCAACGGGTTGTAGGCGTGGATCAGCCATCGCGGCGCTGACGGCAGAGCGAAGCGCGACGCGCGGCGTCGCCCGTCGGGTTCATGGGCAAGGTTCAAACGGAACCGGGCGGCGCGGGCCTGCCAGACGATCGGGCCCTTGTGACCGTCCTTGATGTGATAGTCCACCCATGGCTGATCGCGCATGGGATGCGAGTAGCTGCACAGGCGGTCGATGCGGTTCGCTTTGGCGCTTTGAGCGGCCAGACGCGGCACACGCCGTGGTCGGCCACCGTGGACGCGTCGGGCGGCGGCATGATCCTTGTGCAGCAGCGTCGGCTCGATCAGCCAGCCGTGCAGCAGGCCCGAGACCTCCGCCACGTAGCTCTGGCCCATCCGGTCCAGAGCTTCGAGGAACTGGACGTTGTTGCCGTAGCCTTCATCGAAGGTCAGCCAGGCGAAGCGCACGCCGTTGCCCTGCGCCCGCTCGAGCATGCCCAAGGCCATTTTCCATTTGGGCTGATGGCGCAACGCCTCGGGGAGCCCGGCCTCGCGCCGACGGTCTTCGTCCGCGTCCCAGCTCTCGGGCACGAAGATGCGATGATCGAGTGTGCACCGGAACTCGCCGCGCAGGGTGGCATAGCCCAGGGCGACGCTGACCATGCAGTTGTCGATCTTGCCCGAGGCCCCGCAGTACTGGCGCTGGACGGCGACGGTCTTGTCGCCGCGCTTGGGGAAGCTGGTCTCGTCGATCAGGCCGATCGACTGCTCATCGTCGTGCTGCTCGGCGATGAGCTGCTGCAGCCGATCCACCGCGTGCTCGTGGTTCCAGCGGTGCGCAGCCAGAAAATCCTGCAACGTGCGCGGCGGCAGCCCCGCCTCGTCGGCGATCGCCTCGACGCATTTGCGTGGCAGATTGGAGACCTGCCCAGCGACGTAGCAGCGCAGGTGCTCACGCCCCTCGCTCCGCGCGAAGCAATCGTCGAAGTATCGCAGTTCCCGCTGGATATCGCCCCGTAGCCGACCGATCCGCGTCGCATCCATGCTCAAGCTCCCGCAGGCATCAGTGCCTGAAGGAGTTATCGGACAAACTCCCCGGATCCCTTGAGCCTAACCCGCGTTGTCGTACTAAGGAGATCCTTGCTGATTCAATCACAGCAGTGGTGAGAACAGTGCCGCGGCGGCCTGGGCATATTTCCGGGCGATCGGGCGCTGTCGCCATTGTTCGATCTGCAACGGGACCGATTCGTTGATGTAGCCGGTCTGCATGAAGCGCATCTGGCGGGTGATCTCGTGGCCGTACATCGCTACGGTCAATTCGAAATTGAGGTAGAAGCTCCGCCGATCCAGGTTGGTGGATCCGACCAGGCAGAAATTGTCATCCACGGTGATCGTCTTGGAATGAAGAAGCCCGGTCTGGTGCAGGTACAGATTGATGCCGGCCTCGAGCAGGCCTTGGTAGTAGAACTGGCCGGCCGTGTGCACCAGCCACTGATCGGCCTTGCGTGGGACGACAATGTCCACGCGCACGCCGCGATCGACCGCCAGGGCCAGCGACAGGAGCGTGGTGTCGTCCATGATCAGGTAAGGGGTGGTGATGATGATCCGACGCTGGGCGGTGTTGACCGCGGACATGAACAGCCTGGGCAGCACTTCACCGCGATCGGCGACGGTGTTGGAGCCGGGTCCGGTGGCGATCACCTGGGCCGCCATGACGCCTCGGCTGGTCAACTCGGGGAAAACTTCATCGCCATTGAGCTCTTCAGAAGTTTCGTAGCCCCAGTCTTCGACGAAAACGGTTTGCAGATCCCCGACGACCGGCCCCTCGAAGCGGGCCATGACATCGTGCCATGGGCCGACGCGGCGATGACCATAGTCCGGATCGACCACGTTCTGACTTCCCGCGTACCCGATCAGCCCATCGATCACGGCGAGCTTGCGATGATTGCGCAGATCGATCCGACCAAGGTTGCGGCGGATCAGGTTCACGGGTTGAGCACGAACCACATCCACCCCATGCCGCCTCAGTCGCCCGGCGATTCCGGACCACCGGAAAAACGGCCGTGAGCCCTGATGGTCGGCGATGACCCGGCAGGCGACCCCACGCCGCCGGGCTTCGATCAGTGCATCGGCCACGCGTTTTCCCGTGCCGTCGTTGCCGTAAATATAGAACAGCAGGTGAACATGGTGCTTGGCCTTGCGGATATCGTTGATCAGTCGATCGATCATCACATCCGTTTCGGTGATCAGATCGACCCGATTGCCTCCCAGGATGGGAAACCCGCCATACCGCTCGGCCTGGAGGATGATGGGCATGGCTTCCTGGCTGACCTCGGGGCGCGTGACGTATTGATACTGCGCCGCCGCGCGTTTCTCGCTGCGTGCCGAGAGTCGCACCTGGCGGTAAATACGGCGCCGTTTGCGTCCAAGACGCCGTTCACCGACCAGCAGATAGACAACCAGCCCAATGAACGGCTGGAAGAACACGATCATCAGCCAGGCCAGAGCGACGCTCGGATCAATCCGACGTCGAAGGATCACCAGCACCATCACCAGCCGGGTGATCCATTCCAGGGTTGTGAACGTCAGGAGAAACCTGAAATCCATTCATCAGTTATCCGAGGCGGCCAGCGCCGACCAGAGTCCGGCCGCCAGGTGATCGGTGACCATGCGAAGATTGACATTACTCGCCAGTTCGGATTCAGCGCGGCCAAGCGCCTCCAGGCACGCCAGCCAGCCGGTAATTTCCGCTTCGACATCGTCTTTCGGCAACGATGCCCGCTTGCATCGGGCGACGGTCTTAGCCAGCGAGCGCCGAATCCAGTTGCCCACCAGCGACCACATCAGCTCGGCCCCACGGCGATTCGCCGCATCCTTGGAAGCGTTGACATGTTCCTTGACCCAGGCTTCGGCGAACTCATTGATGCCCTTGGCCATCCGGTCTCCCAGTTCATCGTCCAGTTCCCTGGATTCGAGCTTTCGCAGACTCTGGCCGACGGTCCGCACCCACGCATCCAGGCCGTACCGCTCGGCCATCGAAAACCGGCCCGGACTGCCCTCAGCGAAGAACAACAGACCCTTGGCACGCGCCGGGTCGATCTGGGCGAACCGAAGGTCTACCCAGCAGGACATCTCCGAATCGGTCAGGGGACCGAATCCAAGGCGCTGGGCGCGGCTGCGGATCGTCACCAGCAGACGATCCTCCGAAGAACTGATCAGCATGAACAATGAGCCGTCAGGCGGTTCCTCCAGGGTCTTGAGCAGGGCGTTCTGGCCGTGACTGTCCATGAGTTCGGCCTCATCAATGATGAAGACCTTGCCGTGACCCAGTGCCGCCGTGCGATAGGCCGGCGCATCGTGATGTCGGCCGTCGGAGGTCTGCCCGCCGACGATGAACTCCCGGATCAGGTCGACGGGGATCGTCAGTTGCTTGCGCGTTCGCAGGATGCTGTTGCTTGAGGTGGCGGCCAGTTCCTTGCGGATGATGTGCAGGTCCGGGTGGGTGTTCTCGATGGTCTGATCGGGCAGTTCTGGGATCAGCCGGCAGGAATCGCACTGGCCGCATGCCTTCAGTGGAGCCGGTGCATCGTGGCAGAGCGTCGAGCGGGCGAGGATGCAGGCGAGGGTGAACTTGCCCACACCGCGCGGACCGGTCATGAGCAGGGCATGGGACAATCGCCCTTGTTCAATCGCGGAGGTCAATTGCCCGATGGGGCGTTTGTGGCCGATCACCGTCGCCATGAAGCCGATCTTACCAGACCGGGCGGGCGGGCTTACGGATCGTGTTCACTGGCCGAAAATCTCCTGAAGCGTCTCCCGCGTCGCACGCAGCGACTCGATCCTGGCTTCAGGATTGGGCAGGGGGCCGGTGACTTCAACCGAAACAATCTCGCTGCGCAGCTTGCGGAAGATTTCAGCGAATGGTCCTGGGCTGTCACCGTTGCCGGGATTGCGCGAATGAAAAAGCAGATCGAGTCGCCGATCCTCGAATGCCATGGTGCCTCGCCCCCGCATCTCGAGCGAGTCGGCCTTGAAGCGGATGTCCTCAAAAACCAGCCTGGATCCATCGACAATGAACTGGGCTGAGGCCTGGTCGAAGGTGCTTCCCGCCGGAAGCTGAAAGTTAAGCACGCGAAGCACGTTCGTGAATAACGGGAATTCGAACAATCGGCCGTCGCGAACCTGGATCAAGCCCCGGCCGGTGTAGGCGTCGGGTTTGCCGATGGTGCCGCGTATCGTCAGACCGGCCGAGACGATGCCCTGGGCGGTTTCGGTGGCAGGTTCATCCTCTGTGCGTGCGCGGCGACCGGGCCCGGCATCCTGATTGGCTTTCATCTCCCGCCAGCGCGCTTCGGTCTCCGGGTCCAGAAATGGCATCAAGGCGACATCCTGCAGGGCGACCTCGAGTGCGAACTCCGGCAGGTCATCGCGGGTCACGATTCGGCCGTGCCCGGTCATCGATCCGTCGTACAGGCTCGCCTGGATACCGGCAAGGCGATAGCCATCTGGCGCGGTTTGTATCTTGGCGCTGAGCGGCTGAATCCTGCGGTCACCCCAAAGCATCGATGCGGCATGCAGGTCCAGTTCCAGATAGGGAGGCTGTGCCTCGCGCCTGCTTCGATAGGTGATGTCGGCATGGCCATTAAACTCGCTGATGGGCAGCCCGACCGAAGCGTCCATGTCGGAAAGCCCGATTCGGCCGCGCACGTCGATCATCGGCTCGGCATCCTCCCCGGCACCTTCACTGGTATCTTCCCGGGCATTTTCCACCGGCCTGATGCGAACGCTCAGATCCTCCATGGAGATGCGTCCGGCAATCGCCGGCGTATCGAGAAATCCTCGCGTATTCCGGCCGACGATCGTATTCAACGCGGGACTGGGCAGGCGCCCGTCGAATGCCAGTTTCAGGTCCGCATCCACGGCCGGAGTCAGGGTCAGGTGCCCGTCGAGCGTCAAGCTGCCCTCGGGAAGCTCGAGTTCGACTTTGTTGAACATGAACCGGTCACGAGTGAATTCGACTTGGCCCCGCCGACCGGACATCGCGATCGGGCTTTGATCGATCACCATGGCCACTTCGACCGGCGTGATGCTGCCGGAGATTTCGGCCGGGCCATCGCCCGGCAGACGCACCGAAAGCCGGGCATCCACAGTGCCCCGGACCTTGTACCGCTCAAGGGGAGTGGCCAGGTCCAGCCCGACGCCCGGGCTGCCTGAAATCCTGACGAGCAGGGGATCGGTCAATCGAAGCGAAGTGGCGTCGAAAGTCAGATCGGTCTCCCAGGTGCCATCACTTTGTCTGGCCCGTCGCCCATTGAGAGTCCATCTGCCGCCCGCATGGTCGACCTCAAGTGATCTGAGCGTGAGCTGAGTCGGCTCGATCTCAATCCGCCCGTCGGTGAAGACCATCGGCTCGACATCGGGGGCATCATCAACGGGGTGCGCCGCCAACCCCTGAACGTTGATCGCGATGTGATACTCGGGCCGGTCGGCCTGCCGGCCATGGATCATGGCCACGGCGCTGAGTCGGCCGGAGACATTCAAGTCCTTGACCCACTGACGTTCCTCTTTCGGCAGCGTGGCCAGTAGGCGCTCATCGACGGGCACATCGCTTGCCCGCACCCTCAATCCCGGTGGGGATCGAGGGGCATCACCGTCGGTTAAATCGCCGGGGAGATCGGCCTGCTGAGGAGTTGGCCAGAGGTCGGCCTGACCGGAAACTTCAATGGCCGCGCCACCAATACCGTGTCCTTTCATGTCGGTAACTTCCACCGTCTGGCCGACAATCCGAATTTGACCCTGTTCGACGATGATCGGATATGGCCAGACGCGCGGCAGAAAACGGAAATCCGTCAGGTCGAGCCGGATATCGCTGGTGGTGCGTGGCGAGCGGCTTGGATCGTCGATGACCGTCGCCTCGATGTTCACCGCACCGCCCGGCCGGAATCCGGGGCCGAGCAGTTCGAGCGATGTAAGGTGTTCAAAGGCATCCTGATCGATCAGTGATTCGATGATCCGCCAATCCTGATCACGCATCGCAGCGCGAAGATGGGTGCGTTCGATGGGCATCTTGTCCGCGCTGATGTCCACCGTGGTGATCGGAGTGGATCGCATCTTGGTGGCCGAGACGGTGATGCGAATCGCTTGACCCGTAGGGCCGACGCCCTTGAGGTTTCTGGCATCAACGGTATCGGGCCGGATAATGACTTGGCCGGTCAGATCGCTGACCGGATAGCGGAACGCCCGGTGACTGGCCTGAATCCTCTCGAGCGTCAGTGTGCAGATGTAGTCGATCGGGCGCGGCGAGGCAGGATCGTCATCACGAAAAACCCTGAGGTTTGCGGTGATCGGCCCTTCCGGAGCGAACTCTTGGATGCGGCGCTCAACCTGCCGCCGGACATCATCTTTGAGCCATTGCACCCACTCTGGATCGCGGGTCAGGTTTCCGGCCAATACAAACGACAAGTCGGGACGCGTGTCAGCGGCAAAGACATCACTGATGGTGCCTTTGAGCGTGAACTTGAAATCGGCGATGTCGCCCTCCGCATCAATTTCCGCGTCGAAGGGCCGGCTTTCGCCCGACCGCGCCGCGTCTCCCGGACCACGGTGGATATACAGCTCGCCCGTTTTGACTGAGGCAAACAGCGGTGCCTCGGCATGCGGCGTAATGAATCGCATGCCAGATAAATCGATCCTGGCGTCCAGCCGCGCATCCTGGGCGGTGGACAGCGTGGTCTTGGAGATCACTCCTTGAAAGTCATGCTCACTTAGGAATCGACGAATATCGCGGGGAAGCAGCGTCGTGATCGGACTGGTCAGATCGACGGAATGGATGGCAAACGAAATTTCGCCCGACTCAAGTTGAAGAGTTCCCTGCACACTTGGGCCTGCGCGCGGCGCATCCACCAAGCGCGACCCCTGGGCATCGGCGCCTGATGGCGAATCCGGCAGTATCCAGAACCGATACCAGTCCGGTCCCTCCGCCGCGTCGGTCTGGAGTCGGCCGCTCATCCGCATGGTTCGGCTCGAAAAAATCCGCCCATCGCGGAGCGTTGCGAACACGACCCGTCCTTCGCTCAGGCTTACCTCGGGCAGTTGCGCAAGCCGCTCGGCCGGCGGACGGTCACCGAGCATCTTCCACCACTGGTAGTAGTTGAGTATGCCCGTCGCCTCATCTTCGCTCACGAAGGCCGAAGGCCCGTGAATGGCGACGCGATTGACCAGGAGTTGCCCCCGGGCCAGCGACCGGAGCTTGAAGCGAATTTCGACCGTCTGGACGGTCAGCAAACGCCGGTCAGGCCGGTCCTCAGGGAGGTCGAAGTGGACATTGTGAAGCCGTAAAGGGCCTCCGAGGCTGAACTGGGCTTCTCCGATCTGAACGTTCAGCCCGGTCGCCTGCTCCAGCCATTGCGCGGCCATGGCGCGGACCGCATCAGGTCGAGTGAAGTGGTGCAGGAAGGAAACCGCCGCGAAGCCCAAGAGGGTGAGCAGAATGGTCGCCAACCACAGGCGACGCCGGGTGATCCACCGTCGCGATCGCGCGGCTGGCGCTCCGGCAGGCTTGGAGTCCTCGGCCCAACCCTCCGTCGTTCCGGCTGCACCTGGCTTGTCATCAACCATCCAGTTCATCCTGTACCGGCCCTGGCGGCCCGAAATACCTCAATCTCATCATAGTCGCGAGGAGATCAGGACATATCGGGCCGGCGTAGCGACCAGCTTCGGGCGGGTAAGGTTGGCCTGCAACGTTTCCAGAAGGGAAGGAGAAGCCACTTCGGCGGCCCCGGGGCCGAATGACATTGGCTTCCCAGCCGTGTGAGCATGCACCAATCTCGCTTCGATGACTCAGGGCTGAGGGCGGACCTCGGTGTAGAAGGTGTTGCCGGTGTTTAGTATCACTGGATCCAGCTCCGAAAATCTGAGACGCTCGACCGAGCCATCGATCCGGGCGATGTTCTGGGCTGAAGGAGGATCGACGGTACCGGGAGCATCATGGCCGGCCCAGTTTCCGTTACTTTGCTGGATCACAAGATCAGTCCAGAGGACGTTGCCCGATGAGGCAAGCTCCATTCTCAAGGTCTCCCACTGCGGTACGAGCCAGCTTCCCTCGCCCATTTCCCAGCCGAAATACTGGTAGGTGACGTGATTGGCGCGATATTGCGAATGCGTGGCATCACGGTACCCCTTCAGCGGGCCTGGGCAGAACATGATCCGGTCTCGCTCGTCGCCAAGGTAGGGAAGAACAAAGTCATCGTTGAGTCGGACGTTGCCGCCCTGGAGTCGGTGCGGAGCGGTGATGCGGCGGCCCACGCCTGGAAAATAGCCGTTCTCATTGGTCGCATAGTTGACCGTTGCGGTTTGAACCTGCTTGAGCTGGGTTGCGCAGCGAAGCCAGATGGCCGCATCCCGCGCCTGGCCCAGCGCGGGAAGCAGAATGCCGATCAGAAGCGCGATGATGGAGATCACCACGAGAAGTTCAATCAAAGTAAAGGCTGACATTCGACTGCGGAACATTGCAAGTTGCCTCATTAGAGTGGAGAGGGATCGACCGTGGAACAGGCCACGAAGTCAGTTTCCAGATAATCATAAGCCTGTATCGACACTATTTGGACGACGAGAAGCAGCGGAGATGAAAATTGTACGAAGCGCTTCGCTTTTTTATACGCGGCGCCGAGTAGGAGGGGCCGTCCACCGAGTGGGGGGGCGACCCTATGTGATCAGCCCTCAGGTCGAAGAGCAAAGGCCACGGAGCCCCAGCCTGGATGGGCTCTTGGCGTTGGGCCTATGCGATGCCAAGCGCGCAGGCGATGTCCCGCTCGGGGCAGTCTCCATGCTGAATCGACACCAACGAGTGCGAGCTGACCTTGAGCCAGGACATCCGAGTCTGGGGTTCCGGGGGGCGGTTCCGGGGGCGGGGTCAGCGCACAGGAATCTCGGTGTAGTAGAGATGGCCCGAGCCCCGCGTGGCCGGGTCCAGATCGGTGAAACGTGCCCGATCGACCGAGCCATCAATCCGGGCGATGTTCTGGGCGGTCGGCGGTGCATCGGTCTGCGGCGCATCGTGCCCGAGCCAGCCGCCCTGCCCAAGCTGAACGGCCAAGTCGGTCCACAAAGGATGGCCTGGCGAGGCCAGTTCAATCCGCAGCGTCTTCCACTGCGGCGTGACCCACGGACCTCCGCTGCCCATTGGCCAGCCAAAATACTGATAAGTCACGTGAGCGGTCAGATACTGCCCCGTTGCCGGATGTCGAGCCTGCATCAACGGGCCGGGGCAGAACATGATGTGCTTACGCTCATCACCAAGATAGGCAAGCACAAAATGCTCATTCAGATCAACACCCGCGCCCTGCAACAGGTGTGGGTTGGCGTTGCGCCGGCCGGTTCCGGGAAACAATCCGTTGTTGTTCGAAGCGTAGTTGTATGCGGCTGTGTGAATCTGCTTGAGTTGGGTTCCGCACTTGAGCCAGATGGCCGCGTCGCGGGCCTGGCCGAGGGCGGGAAGCAGAATCCCGATCAGCAGGGCGATGATGGCGATCACCACAAGGAGTTCGACCAGCGTAAACGCGGTGTTGTGATGAGTGTGCTTCATGAGGCCGATCGCCCAAGCTCTGTAACGAGGAGCCTCGTTGGACGGCACGAAACCTATCCAGTATCAGGATAGCTATATCCCGCTCCGGCTTCAATGGCGATTTCCCTTACGGCGGTGAGGCGTAAATCTGATCCGCCAGCGACTGTATCGAATTCATTGCCCGCGCATCCTTTTTCCCTAGATTGCGCAATTGAAGGGCCATCCGTGGGTTGTCCGCGAACCGCGCTCGGTGACGGCGCAGGAAGTCCCAGTAAAGCGTCGTAAGCGGACAGGCATCCTTACCCGTCGCCCTGGCCGGGTTGAACCGGCAGTCGCGGCAGTAGTTGCTCATGCGGTCGATGTATCCGCCGCCGGCGCAATAGGGCTTGGTGGCCATGATG
>JAFIFY010000111.1 GCA_020831765.1 Phycisphaeraceae bacterium
GATCCCCGGCTGGACCGAAGCGCTTCAGTTGCTCCAGGAAGGTGGCAAGCTCGAAGTCATCATCCCGCCGAATCTCGCCTATGGCGAGCGCGGTGCGGGCCAAGTGATTCCACCCAATGCCACGCTCTTCTTCGAAATCGAGCTGGTGCGGGTCGGCGGGGACCGGCCGGCCGAGTAAGCATCAGCTTGGGGAGTTGGCCCGGATCATCGATCCGGACCTGAGATCAAAACGAACGGGGCTGCCGCAGCGCAGCCTCGTTTTTTTTTCGAAATTTCCCTGGCACCAGGCGATGAACCCGGGACCGAGGCGCTCGGGCCGAATCTCTTCGAGGGGCGATCCGTACCGGCCCTGACTTGCTGGACCGCTCCGGCCCGGCTCACCGGGGGAGTGAACTCGAACCCATTGCCGGCCGAAGCCGTAAGATAGGCATATGAATTCAGGTCGATTCAACTGGGTTTCGTGGGGTACGCTGGCCGCCGCCGTGGGCCTGCTGGTGCTGGCCGGCTGGCTGAGCCAGGGGCTGGCCAATGAGCGTGATGAACACCAGATCGGCCTGACGCGGCAGGATGAAGCGCCGCCTCCACCGACCGTGACACTGGCTTCCACGCTTGGTGGACCGGTCCGCGCCGGGGCCGTGCTGTTTCTCTGGCATCGTGCCAACGAACTCAAGGATGCCGGCCAGTATGCCGAGGCCAATCAGTGGTCCCGTTGGATTACCGATCTGCAGCCGGGCTTTCCGGCGGTCTGGTATTTCCACGCCTGGAACATGGCGTACAACATCTCCGTGACCACCAGCACGCCCCGCGAGCGGTGGTTCTGGGTTGATAGCGGCGTTCGCCTGCTGCGTGAGCGCGGCCTGCGATACAACCCCCGCGCCTACATGCTCTACCGCGAGTTGGGCTACATCTTCATCCACAAGATCGGGGCTTACTCCGATGACATGCACTGGTACTACAAGCGCCGCCTCGCCCTGGAATGGCAGGAGTTGCTTGGTGTGGCCTTCCCCGGGCAGGATCCGGTCGAGCGCATGCGACTGGTCGCCGAAGCGCCCGATTCGCTCAGTGAGCTGCGTCGAAGCGACCCCGCCATCGCGGAATTGATGGATGAGTTGAGGAGGACCGGCTACGAGATCGACATCAACCTCCTCCGCACCATCGGCCGGATCGACATGGTCCCGCAATCCCGCGCGGCTGAGTTGTATCAGAACGGCGTTTTCGCGGACACGGATTTTTTCGATCGCTCGACGCTGCCGCCACCGCCGGACGATGCCATCTCCGTGCTCATCCGTTCCATTCGTGATCAACGCGGCTCCAGCCGCGAGCAGGCGCTCGAGGCCATTCTCAACACGCTCCGCAAACGCGAACTGCAAGATCGCTACAACATGGATGCCCGGTTGATGTGGCAGATGATGGCCGGCGTCGAGGGCGACCCGGACCTGTTCGGATACGGTCCTTTGGACTGGCGCCATCCGGCTTCGCACAGCCTGTACTGGACCACCCTCGGTGTCCGAGCGATCGAAGATGGCCGGCTGATTTCCCAGGCCGATGTGGTCAATACACGCCGCCAGATTCTCCACGGCCTGCAGGCCAAATTTCATGAGGGACGCATATTCTTTGATCCGCTCGTGCAGGATCCCCGCGTTCGACCTTCCTTGGCTGACCGGTCATCGCCGGTCGACCGGACCTTGAGCGCCTCACCGCTGAGATACTCAAGCAACCTGGCCTTCGCTCAAGCGTACGAGACAGCCTTCCAACGCGCCATCGAGGTCGTCGGCCGGGATGATGTCCGCGGGTCGGCCCAGGCCTACAAGGGTGGCCACGAAAACCTGTTGCTCGATGTGGTTCTACAGTCGTGGCTGTCCGGCGATTTCGATATGGCGCGGCAATGGGTCAATCGGGCAAGGGATCTTTACGCCCGGGAACCGCACAATATTCGATCGGGTCGCTACGAGCAGGACTTGACCACTTTCGTCACCGAACTGTTCGTGGACAATCTTGAGCTATTGCGCAACATCAACGCCTTCATCACGGTCATGCTGGAACAGGGCATCGATCGCGGCCTGCTGGAAGGCAACCTGGAGTCGTACGCCAATTTCCGGGCCGAGGCCGAGAAAGCGTATCGGCGATTCATGGAAACGCGACGGGATGATGTCGCGGCGGTTCAGGGCCGGATGCAGCTTCCTCCCTTCAGTGAGATCGAGCGCCAGATCTTTATGGAACTGATCGTCGGTAAGAGCCAGTTTGGCCGGCCGTTGCCCCTCCTGGAACGCCATCGCGTCTGGACCTACGCCCCTGGCTATCTCCGCGAAGCCGCCTACCCCCAGGTGGCCGATGAATTGCGTCGCCAGTGTGAAGCGGTGGGCTTTGACTTCGAAACCACCTTCCCCGCGCCGACGCCCATGGCCGCTCAGTGAGGGCCGGTTCGCCGGCACTTTGCCATCCTTTGTCCAATTCGGCTAACCTTACCCACGCTGGGGCGGTCCACGCGATACGGCTGTGCGTCCGGGCTCTCTCCCGCTTGGCCGATCTCCCCACGATGGGCCGGGCAAAGACCATCGAACCCAGGGCCGAAGGGCTGCTTGTGACCAGACTCGGACTGCTTTCAGATTCGCACGGCCGCGCGGCGACGACTCGAAAGGCGGTGGCACTGCTTCAGGCTCACGGGGCTGAAGTGCTGATCCACCTCGGCGATCTGGGTGGGGTGGATGTGATCGACGCCCTCCTCGTGCCCGGCGCATCACCGGGCGACCTGATCGAGGCCCATATCGTGTTCGGCAACGTGGACTGGGACGCCGATGACCTGGAACGGTACGCCCGGGCCGTGGGCATCAAGGTCGGCCATCCCATGGGCCGGCTCACCCGCGCCGGCAAGCGGATCGCCTTTACCCACGGCCACCTCCACGACTGCGTCGAGCAAGCGATCACGGACCATGTCGACTACCTGCTCGTCGGCCATACGCACCAGGCACGCGACCAGCGCGTCGGCATCACTCGCGTGATCAATCCCGGAGCCCTCTTTCGGGCGGCGGCCTACACCGTCGCCATCCTCGATGTGCAGCGCGACCACTTGGAGCTGATCACCCTTCCAGAGGGCTGAGTCGACTCGGAAAATCACTATAATGCCCGCCACGATCGAGTTGGCTCTTGAGTTTGCGGTTTGCCACCTTGCCTGATTCCGGCGATGCGACCGCCGGCTACTCCCGACATCCCGACTGGAGTAGAATGTCTAAAATCACCATTTTCGTCCCGGTTATGCGCCAAGACACGGTCCGCACCGGGCACTGATGAGCCATGCACGATGACGCACGAGCGTCCGGACCAAGACCTGCCCGACCTGACCATCCGAACCTTCGATCCAGCGGATCGGCCCGCTGTCCAGCGCCTCTATGCTGAGGGGCTACTCGCCGGGCAGATCGACCCCAACGACACCGCCACCGATATCGAGGACATCGAGGCGGCGTATTTCTCCGAGCCGCACAATCACTTCTGGGTGGCGGAGCTGGCGGGCAAGGTGGTCGGCATGATTGGCGTCGTCCGAGATGCCGAACAGTCGCTGGGCGAGATTCGCAGATTGCGCGTTGATCCCCAGTGGCAGAACACCAGCGTCGGCGCCACGCTGATCGAAGTGGCACTGGCCCACTGCAAGCACCACGGATGGCTAAAGGTCGTATTGGATACCCGCTTCGAAAGGAACGTGGCCCTGGACCTTTTCAGCCGCTTCGGCTTCAAGCACAACCGCTCGCGAAACGTCCACGACCGGGAGATGCTCGAGTTCTACCTCGATCTCTATCGGCGTGACGATGCCAATGATCGCTGATCGCAAGCGCGCAAGGCCGCGGTATCGGTGATCCACACCGCCGAAGTCCAGCCGGTTCGGGTCGAACATTCGGCCACCGATTCGTTTGTGGGAAGACCGCCATGCCTCATCCCTCCCGGCCCCGATCCTTCCCATCACCCCCGGTGGAATTCAACCCCACCCATGATCAGGAGTGGGGCATCTATCTGCGCGGCATTGAGCTCTTCAATCACCGTGAATGGTTTGAGGCCCACGAAATCTGGGAAGACAACTGGCATCTGGCCGAAGGGCCACGCAAGCGGTTCTACCAGGGCCTGATCCAGGTCGCGGTAACGCTCGAACACGCCCGCCGAGGCAACCCTCGAGGAGTCCGCACTGTCTGGACAAGCTCGCGGGGGAAGTTTGTTGAACTGCCGGATTGGTTTCTTGGGCTGAGAATTCCGGAATTGCTTGATGGAGTCGGCGAGGCGATCCAGCCCGTTCTGAATCTCGCCCCATCCGAATTCCGACCGGGGCTGCCTCATGGACGCGATCTACCCACACGCTGGGACCGGGTGCCTCAAATCCGATTAGACTGGACGAACAGATGAGCGGAACCGCGACCCAAGCCACCGATCGACGACCCCTGATGCTGGGCATTCTCGCCGCGCTGGTGTTCCTCGGCGTCTGGGTCTGTCTGGTACTGATGACCGATATCCGTTTTGACATCGCCATGTGGGCCGCCGGTCTTGCCGCCGGCGCGGCGACCATGTTCACCGCGGATACCGCCGACCGCCGTCGAGGGCTGGTGCTCGGCATCACGGTGGTCTTCCTGGGGGCGGGAGCGTCATTGACCATCGGCTGGCTGAAGGACCCCGGCCGGAGCGAGCGCCAGGAGCTTGCACAGAAACTGGCCAACGATCCGATCGCTGCCGCTCGACACTGGATGATCCATAGGTTCCGACAGAATGACACCGACCCCGAATTGTCCGAACTGGTCGACGCCTTCTATATCAGGTTCGCCCACGAACTGGCCAAAGACCCCGACGCGGATCATCAACTTACCGGTCGTCAGCGGGATGAACTGGATCAAATCATCGCCGATCAGATCGCGCAATTTGATGAAGAGCGGCGCCAGCGGATGGCCGATGAACTGGCCGAAAAGCAGCAGCCCGTTCTCCGGCGATCCGAGAGGATCGCCAGCAGATTCTCGATCCGCAACCTGGTCTACCTGCTGCTGGGTTTCGTCACCGCCTTCTATTTCGGCGCACAGGGCAATCGGCCCTCGCAACCGGGGGAACCACCGGCGG
Source organism: Phycisphaeraceae bacterium (assembly GCA_020831765.1). Lineage (GTDB taxonomy): Bacteria > Planctomycetota > Phycisphaerae > Phycisphaerales > Phycisphaeraceae > JAFIFY01. The sequence goes on from JAFIFY010000111.1 coordinate 5,086, forward strand.
AGCGTCCCCCATCCGAATAGTCACGCTCCGCGCGGCCGCGCCAGGCAGTCGCATCAACCAAGCCGCGCCAGTTGATTCTCAATGACATGCAGCCGGTTTCGGGCGGTATCCAGTTGCTCGCGTGTCTGCTCCACCAGGTGCGGCGGCGCTCGCTTGACATAACCTTCGTTGGCCAACCGAGCCTCGAGCGTGGCCACGTTCTTCCTCGATTCTTCCAATGCCTTGGTCAGCCGCGCCTGTTCAGCCTCCCGATCAACCAGCCCGTGAACGAATATCTGCATCCCACCGGTCGCCGCCACCGCCGCATCGGCGGGTCGGTCAACCCGTGGCCCCACATCCTTGCAATGCGCCGCGGCGAGTATCTCCACCAATTGCTGGACTTGCAGCATCCGTGACGCCTGGGCCGCCGTGGCCTGGGCTGACACCGTGACCACCTTCCGCGGCGGTACCTTGTACTCGGTCCGCACCTGCCGGATCGCACCGACGATCTCACGGACCAGTGAGAAAGCCTTTTGTGCTTCGTCATTGTCCAGCTCCGGATTCGGCGTCGGCCACGGGGCGCAGGCCAACAGGAGCGAATCGGGAAGAGCAAGACCGGGAATCGACCGCTCCGGCACCACCGCGCGGAGTTTCTCCCATAGCGCTTCGGTGATGAACGGCATCACCGGATGGAGAAGGCGCAGGGTGACATCCAGGCAGGCGGCCAGCACCGCCTGCTGTTCGGGCTTCTCATCCATCGTCGGCTTGATGGCCTCGATATACCAATCGCACAGGTCGCCCCAGGTGAAATCGTAAAGCAGTTGGGCGTAGGTATTGAACTGATATTCCTCAAGAGCCCGGTTCGCCCCGTCCATCGTGGCCATCAGGCGTCCGAGTATCCAGCGATCGGCCGGCCCCAACTTTTCAAAACCAGTCGACGCGGGCTCTCCAGCTCCGGTCCTGGCACTTTCCAGTCGTCCCAATGCGAACCGAACCGCGTTCCAGAGCTTGTTGGCGAAGTTTCTGCCGTAGTCGAACTTGGAACTGGTATTCCGGGCGGCAGGCGTCTGTTCATCGGGCCGCGCCTTGCCCGAGGCGATCCCGTAGGAGCTGACCATCTTCGCGCCAGGCTTGCCCGGGCTCTCCTGAATCGGCGCGGCGACCTTGATGCCATTGGCCAGTGAGATCATCTTCGGCGTGAAAACCTGCCCGGTGTGCGGACAAACCATATCCACGGGCATCCGCACATCCTGCGTCTGCGTGGTCATCTGAGTCAGCGTGAATCGCATGGCGTCCGAGCCGTGCCGATGGATGATGTCCAGCGGATCCACGCCATTGCCCAGGCTCTTACTCATCTTCTGTCCCTCGCCATCCTGGATCATCGCGTGGATGAACACATGCTCGAACGGCAGACAGCCACGAAAATAGATGTTGAACATCACCATGCGCGACACCCACAGGGTGATGATCTCGCGCGCGGTGCAAAGCGAACTGCCCGGGTTGAACCGCTCCAATAGTGCGTGTCCCTCGGGAATCTCGTCCGGGAACTTTTCCGGATCGGGCCAGCCCAGCGTCGAGATCGGCCAGAGGCCGCTGCTGAACCACGTATCCAGCACATCCGGATCCTGCTCCATGCCCAATTCCGTGAGCTTACCGAGCAATTCCGGCTCATCACACCGTACCGCGATGAACACGTCGCACACCGAGCGCTCATCCTCACCCCGGCTGGAACGGGCATCGCCTTCGGACGTGCGCGATTCGATCCGAATGTGTACATCATCAATCCATGGCTTGAGCGATGCCTTGATTCGCTCAAGCAGTTCTTTCTCGGAAGACTCGACTTCAAGCCGGCTCCACACCGGAATGCGATGGCCCCACCAGAGCTGGCGACTGATGCACCAGTCACGGATATTCTCATGCCAGTGTTGAAACGTCCGGGCATAGCGCGAGGGGAAAAAGAGCAATTTCCCTTCCCACTTGGCCGGCTTGCCAACGGTCGCCTCCTGATCGCCTCGCCACAGACACGCACCGGGCACGGTCTGCTCGGGCGCCAAAGCGCCAAGCGCAGCGCCGGCCAATCGATCATCGGTCACCTTCACGTACCACTGATCGGACAGATACGGCTCGATGGGTACGTGAGAACGATAGCTGTGTCCCACCGAATGCCGGTACGGCCGAATCTCGGCCAGCAGGCCCTGTCGCTCGAACCAGCGGACAATCATCTTCCGGGCCTCGAAGCGGTCCTTACCGGCCAGTTCGTCAAGAAACGGATCAAAGCGACGGCCTTCGATCTCGTCGATCGGCCAACCATGGTCCAGGCTGATCGAGCCATCCGGCGCCATCACATTGACCATGGCCAGGGGCGGTTGCTGTCTTCGACCGATCTCATAATCGTTCGGGTCGTGGGCGGGGGTCACCTTGAGAAACCCGGAGGCGTATCGGGCCTTGGCATCCTCCGAATCGGCATCGGGCAGGACCACGTAATCATCGGCGATGATGGGGATCAGTCGGTTGACGATCGGCAGACGAACCCGGCGTCCCACAAGCTCGGCCGCGCGTGGATCCTTCGGGTTCATGGCCACGGCCGTATCTCCCAGCATGGTCTCCGGCCGCGTCGTGGCCACGGTCACGAACTCCCCGGTATCCCCATCGGCATCATCCACGATCGGGTACTTGAGGTACCAGAAGCTGCTGTCGACCTCGACGTTTTCCACTTCATCATCGGCCAGTGCCGTTTTCGTCGCCGGATCCCAGTTCACCAGCCGTTTGCCGCGATAGATCAACCCATCGGCGAACAGTCGGAAGAAAGCCTCGCGAACCGCCGCCGCGCAGATCGGGTCCATGGTGAAGCGTTGACGATCCCAGTCACACGAACAGCCCATGGCCTTGAGCTGATCGGTGATCCGCCCCTCGTATTCATCCTTCCACGCCTCGATCTTGCGCACGAACTCCTCGCGGGCGAAATCGGTGCGGCGCTTGCCCTCTTCGTGGAGCACTCGCTTTTCCACCACCGTTTGTGTCGCGATTCCGGCATGATCGGTTCCCGGCATCCACAGGGTATTGAACCCCCGCATGCGTCGCCAGCGGACAAGAACATCCTGGATCGTGTTGTTCAGCGCGTGGCCCATGTGCAGCGCGGCGGTAACGTTGGGCGGCGGAATCATGACCGCATACGGCTCGCCCGCATCGGTCGGGGAAGCGTGGAAAACACCCTGCTCGACCCAACGCCGCCGCATTTCCGGCTCGATTTCCACCGGCTGATACTGGCGGCTCAACTCTCCGGCGATCGCTCCCCCCGCCGCGGGTTCAGGAGTAATGTCGGTGGATTGGCTCTGGTTCATCGTGTGTCTGCTCCAATCGCTGACCCGGAGGGCCGCCAATCACGCATGACAGCCCGGCTGTGCCTGTCCCGGTAAGCGAAAATGATCTTGGCATCGGATGACGATGCGACCGCAACGCGGATGGAACGGGGGTCAACCCCTCAACCAACAGCGACCGTAAAGCTATATGCGTGACTTCGATGCATGACGACAGTATAGCCATCGTCGGACACGCAAGCGCCGAATGGTCACCCAAGCCCGCGACCTTTAGTGCTCCAACTCAATGGAAACCGCCCAGACACGGTAGCCGTTGAACTGCTCGGGCTGGAGAACTTCGAATTCCAAAGTCGTCTCCTGTGCCAGCCAACCCACGGGAATGTCAACTTCCTGCAATACAGGCTGTTGCGCATTGGGGGAACTGGCTGGAATGCGAAGCAGGCGACCATTGATCAATACCTGACCTTCCGAGGGCTGGACATCGCGGGTGATCAGGCGAAGGGTGGCGCGGCGGGCGGTCCGCGGGTCACGTACACCACGCCACATCACCGTTCCCTTGACCGTCTCACCCGGCCGGGCCGTTCCGAGCAGGATATCGGCGAAATGGCGCGTCGTTCTCCGGACCTGGCGAGGCTGATAGCCCTCGCGCTCAAAGGTCAGACGGATGCCATGCCGCCGTTCAAGGTTCATGGTCGGGTCATCACCATCAAGCAGTTCTTTCAGCTCGGCGGTCGCATCGACCAGGCGGGTGGCCTCGGCCGGCCGCGCCTCGACCACCTGACCCTCGGTGTCACCATGCTCCACACGGGTGATCGGCGGATCAGCCTGAAGCCAGAGCGCTTCGGCCAGTTCGAATCCATCCATCTTCGGCAGCGTCACCTTGCGCTCCTGGGTTGAGCGATTGAACACCAGAAGCACCAGCTTGCCCTCTTCGGGAGTGCTCGCGGCGGCGATGATGCCTTCATCATCGGTCCGCACATCCAGCATTCTTCCGCGCAACGTGCTGAGCCAGATGAATGCGTGCTCTTCGCCCCGGTTGCGCAGGTATCCGTTCCATAACGCATGAACAGCCCGGCCGACGGCGACATCCGGGCAGACGCGAAGGGTTTCCAGGATATCGCGGATGTTGTATTCGGCGGTGGCGGCGGCCGGAGCGTGCAGAAGGTTGCACTCGGTGTTGTAGATCGGAATCCGCCGGCCATGCTTGATATCCAGCCATGCGGTGACGACTTCATATCCAGCGGCGAACGCTTCGGGCAGACCGCCGTAGTGGTGTTCAGCCAGAAAATCGATCTCATCAGCCGCCTCCTCGAAGAAAATCGACATGTGGGATTTCAGGAAACCAAAATCATCGCTGATGAAGCTTGGCGAACTCGGACCCCCCATCAGCACGTGGGGATTGGTGCTCCTGGCGCCTTCGGCCGCGGCGAGAAAGAACTTGGAATAGACCTCCGCGCCAAGGCGGGCCGGAAGATAGCCGTACTGCGACGGGTCTTCCAGTGGACGACTGCCCCGAGGCGTGAACTGGCGGGTATTGATGTGCCGGCCCCAGAAGAACGGCTCATTCCAGACCTCGAGCCGACGCAGGACGTTGTCCGGATCATCCGGCGTCCAGGCGATTTCACCGATTCGCGCGTAAAAGGTGCGAAGCCGATTGGCCCATGGCTCAGCGCCCTGATCCATCCACTCGGGCCTTCGGAATAGATCGACGGTATGGCACCAGACCACGTTGTCGGTCGCGTTGGCTGCGCGCGCCCGTTCGATGAAGACCCCGCCGGGCCGGGGCGCATTGCCCGTGAAGCCGGTGTGGGTCAGCGGGCGAAGGTAGCCGGGGTTGATCAGCTTCATGTACTCAAGGTGATCCGGCTGATCATCGCGTGCCCTTCTCGGGTTGTTCTCGCCCACATCGTGGAATCCGAACAGCCCCTTGGGCACCGTATCGGCATTCTCAAACATGCGAACCACATTGGGATCAAGCGTGACAACCACCGGAGGCAGGGGCTGATCGAACTCATCGGTCTTCTTGACCAGCTCGATCCGGCTGACCGTGAACGCCACATCACCCACCCCGTATCGATTGTTGACCCCGATGGCGATGCCCGTGACCTGATCCCGGTGTATCGCTTCCGGCCCGAACTCATCGAAGGTGGTTTCAAAGATGAACGGTTCATCGCGCAGGCGCGCGACATTGTTGTGCCCGTGATTGATCCGATCCGCCTGGCGGACGATCATCTCAACCGTGGCATCGTTGCGGGTTCTTGGCGCAACCACGTGAACGCGGATGCTCTGATACCGCGACCAGTCCTGAGGTTCGGGAAACTGGAACCAGGCATGCGCTGCGTGGTCCGCGGCAACCCGGGTATCCGGCAGCCGCGCAAGGACCGACATGCCGCCCTCTTCTCCCGGCTGGACATTGATGTTGCCCGAAGTTCCCCACCGGCCCTCGATGCGAGCCGGTGCGACACCGCCGATCAACTCACCCCGGACCGTATCATCCCGGAATTCGGCCGAATAGGTTCCCGAAACCTTGCGTCCGCCGAAGGTAAAGACATCCTTGCGCCACGGTGCCCGGAAGGCGTTGCGGTCCGGCTGATGAGGAACCGTCTGGCGTGCATCCACCGAGGCATCGAGCGTCAGTTCAAAGAAATCCGGGTCCAACTGGAATCGTCGCGTCTGAGAATCCCATGGCCCGGCGGGGAACGGGAATGGCGGATTATTGGGCGATGAGCCCGGTCGCGGAGAATCAGCGTGAATCTCGACGCGAAGTGTGCCGGTAAGCTTCCGGCCGTCGAAATTCAGGTCACGAATCTCGACCTTGTTCGGACTTCGCTCGTTGTAGTCGGCCGCGGCACGATGGCCCTCGGCAGCCCACTGCCCATCCCGGCGGCGAAGTTCCACCACCACACTTCCCGCGCCGAGGTCCGAAAGTGGACGGATATCCCTGAGCCAGAACGCGATGTTCACATCCCGATCGGGGTCATCAGGCCACACATCGGAAAAGTCCGTGAGCAGCACGACGCGCGGGTCATCAATCTGTATTGCCCGGGAATCGGTCATGACCGTCCACGCCGATCCGCAACCGATCAGCAACGCAACAAGCATGGCTGAAAAAAGCCCAGTCATTTGATTCCACATATCCTGTGCTCCTGTTCTCGTATTCGACTTCCGGTTCACATGTCCCAGAGCCGCAACGAGCGAATATCACCGATCCAATGGCCGTACCGTCCAGGTCGGCCGCTCACCGGTCAAGTCCACGATCAATTCCCGCCGGCCATCGCGGACCGTCATCCTGCCACTGTTGACCGGAATGGACAGATAAGGCGATTCGAATACGGGCCAATCCGCGAAGATAAGCTGTTCGCCGTTGACCGAGGCCCTCGGCTTGCCGCCGGGACGATCGACGGTGGCCGTGTTGCTCATGGCAAGGTCATCACCGGCCAGGGATCGAAAACGGACCGTGCGTCGCTGCTCATCGAACTCTGAAAGATCCAGGCGGGTGTCGGCCATGACGGCCCGGATGAATGCCTCAAGATCGGCGTAAGCGGGTCGCTCGCCAAGTTGAACCACCCAACCACTGAGTCGCCCCGGGCTGACCAGCCATTGCCAGCCGCTTGGGCTTCGCGGCTCCCGATGCATGACCTGTTCATCGGTCGCCCAGTCGGCCTTTCCGTTCAGTGGCCGCGCGGCCAGATACGCATCGCCCACCCGCCAGAAGTACCAGCCTTGGCGCACCGTGGGCTTACCCACCGCTTCGGGCATGCCCAGAATGCTCTGCTCGCGGACCCGGGCGCGTCGGGCCTCATCATTGCCGACCATCGCCGGATCGACATACGCCACATGAATCGCCGCGGCCCCCTTCTGGTGATACTGGTCAAAAGGCGTGCGCCCTTCCAACGGAAAATGGCCGTGATATCCCGACGAGATGCCGAAGGTTCGGACCGCATCGGCATCGCGCAGCAGCGCCTTGAACATGGTCGTCTGCGGCAGAATCGTCCCGGTGATCGCCACGCCGGTTTCATTGCTGTACAAGGTCCCCATCGCGAAATTTTCAGCGAAATAAAGCACTTCCTGGTCCTTGTTGTCTCCAGTGAATCGGCCGTGCCGGTCCGGCTCGTTGTAATAGACCGGCTTGCTGCCGCGCGATTCAAAAGGCAACGGAACGTCCTTTCGCGCAAGATTGCGGATGATCGGATGTGGCTGGTAATCGCTCATGGCCATGACGACCGCGGCGTCCTCGATCAGCAGCGTCCGCGAATCCGGATCATCCATGGGCACGTAGCCCTGCGTGTGACCAGTCCACAGCCATGAGATCCAATCCATGCGGCTGCCAGTGCCGCGATGGGTGAACTCGGCGCCGCCCTTGCCGTGAATCGGCTGCTCGCCTTTGGCCGCGCCCACCGCCTCGTGCGCGAATCCGCGGGATTCAGGCCCCAGATGAACCCCGTGGAAATACTTGAGCGCCATGGATGCGGCGAACCAGTCAATTCCCGCGCGGCCATAATCACGCATCACCTCATCGCGGGCGAAATCCGCGATATTCAGGATCGAAGCGCTGCTGAAACCGTAGTAAGTCGAACTGTCATACTCCCCCGCGCCCTGGTGATACCAGCGTCGTATCTGGCCTCGTATCCAATCGCGCACCCACGCCGCATCGCGACCATCCCGAACGACCGGGTCTTCCACCCGTTCGCTCCAGAGGAAGCCTGAAGCCCGCTGCATGATGCCGTGGTTCTCCGTTCCACCCCGCATCATGATGTGATAGAAGTGCCTGGCATCGTATTCGTTGCTTTTGCGCACATCTTCAGGCAAGCGATCGCCGAACTGAAAATACATCCGCGCCCGAAGGTAGGCGGCAAAGTGGTAAAGGCCCCGATCGCCCTTGGCCCTGTCCACTTCCATCAGGTGGCGATAGGCGGCAAGGGCGTTGGCATCCTCCACATCAAGGGCCAACTGCGCCAGGACGGCGGGTAGCACGTACTTGTGCGGATCGCCGTGACCGGTCTGGGGCCAGACGCGTTGCGACCATTCGGCGGTTTTCATCGCATCCTGATGGGCGATCTGCTTGAGATACCAGTGCTGGCGTTGGGCGAACGTCGATGCTTCATCGGTATCCATCACCGTGATGCGCTCGACAGCGGGCCCGGCGCAGCCGGCCACGATGATCGCCGCGAGAATCGGGAGGGCCAAAAACCTGTTCATGCATCCTTCCTTTCCAAACAAGCCGCCCGATCGGCGGCGACCACCCGGATGATGCGCACGCACCGGGCCGACCGCATCGATCCATGACCAGAATCATTGATGGTCGGACATCTGGCTGACGGTGATCTTGACTTCATCCCGGTCGGCGATCCGCTTGATCCGGCCATCCTCCATCCAGATGATGCGGTCGGACTGGGCCAGCATCTTATGGTCGTGCGTCGAGCAGATCACGGTGACGCCCTGCTCGCGGTTCATTTCCTTCATCAACATGATGATCTCCTCGCCGGTCTTGAGGTCCAGGTTCGCGGTCGGCTCATCGGCCAGAATGATCGCCGGCCGATTCGCGAACGCCCGGGCGATCGCCACGCGCTGCTGCTGGCCGCCCGAAAGCTCCTTGGGCGTGTGCAGCAGGCGGTCGCCCAGCCCGACGCGGCCGAGAATCTCCACGCCACGATCCTGCGCCTCATCACCGGGCAGACCGGCAAAGAGCATCGGAAGGGTCACGTTCTCCAGCGCGGTCATCACCTTGATGATGTTGTAGCTCTGGAAGATATAGCCGATCTTTCGGCATCTGAGCCAGGCGAGTTCATTGGCGTCGAGCTGGGCCACATCGATCTCATCGATGAACACGTTGCCCGAAGTGGGCTTGGTCAGTCCACCGATGCAGTTGAAAAGGGTCGTCTTGCCCGATCCGGACGGTCCCATGATCGAGATGTACTCACCGGCGGCGATGTTGACCGTGACATCGTCCAGCGCCTTGATGATCTGTTCCCCCATGCGGTAGTGCTTGGAGACGTTGGAGGTCATCACCGTCTGGTCCACCTGCCGATCGAGATCGGCGAACCAATCGACCCCCCCTTTGACGAGTTGCTCAGCGCGGGCATCGGGATGACCGGAATCGACGGCGGCCGTCGCATCGAGCCGAGCGTCGGGGGACCGGAGCGGCCGACCGGACAACAGAGGATTGCGTTCGCTCATTTTTCTCCCCTCATGGCTTCGATCGGGGGCATCTTGGCAGCGATCTGCGCTGGAATCGCCGCGCCCAGCGTTGTCAGGCCCATTCCGATCAGCAGGACGAAAATCACCTTGAGCGGCAGCCCGCCGAAACCGACATGGCTCCAGAACGCGCCACCGTAGTCGGCCACGCTCAGGAGCAGCGAAATGGCCAGCCCGATGATGACGCCCAGCCCCGCTCCAACCAGTCCCAGCAACGCCGCTTCGACCAGCACACTGAAAAGAATCAGCCGGTCCAGCCCGCCAAGGCACTTGATCGTGCCGATCTCCCGATACCGCTGACTCACATTCATGAGCATGGTGTTGAGGACGCCCGCCGCCGCGACCAGCAGGGCCATGACGAACATCAGCAGAAACCCCTGAACCTCGCCGGCATCGCGGTCGGTCCGCAGCCCCATCATACCGGCGACCCCGTCATGAAACGGAGCATTGGGATCGGCATAGGGCATGGTCAGCAGATACATCATGAAGGCGGTCGTGGTGGCGATGGTCAGACCGGTGATGAACGCGCGCCCCATGCGCACCTTCAGACTGCTCATCGCCAGAGCCCAGACCAGGTCGGCCCGAAGGCGAAGCTCACCGATTTGCCACTCTGCTTTTTCCATCTGTGCAACAACTCCTGATCGCCATGGCGGGGTTCGCCCGCGCCCTAATACCCCACGCCCACCGATGTCCAGAGGAAGTTGATCGCGATCGCCAGCATGCCCGTCAAGCCCAGACCCGCGCCAAAGCCCACGGCCAGGATGGGTGCGTAGTTGGTCCATCGCTCGCGGCCGAACCGCCGCGCCAGGTAGAAGCGGCCAAGGCAAGCGCCGATGAAGATCGGAATCGCCATGTGCGGATAGCCGTTCATCGCTCCAATGCCGCCATAGATGTATTGGGCACTGAGCCCCACCGTATGGAACAGGCCGAACAGCGCGGTGCAGCCGATGGCCACGAACGCGATCACGCCCGGCTTGATCGCCTCCATCAGCATGCTCTGCCCTTCGCGGAGACCGGTGGCCCAGACGGCCTTGATCTGGGCGAACTGGGGCCAGAATTTCTCGACGTAGGGATAGTTCTCCGATGGAATCGGGCCCAGACTGTCCACGTAGTTCCAGAAGATGAACGAAGCCACCAGCATCAGCGGGAAGATGAGCAACTCGGCCTTGAGAATCGAGGTGAATCGCGTACGGGTCAGTTGCGTCTCGCGAAGCAGATCACTCATGCCGCCGTAGTTCTGCAAGGGCAGCGGCGCGAACCAGATATTGAGCCCGCGGTGCTGGCTGATGAACACCGCGCTCTCGAAGACAAAGGGAACGCCGGCGCTCTGCCCGGCGATGCCGCTCATCCGGGCGTTGATGTAGGTGTTGATCGGCGTCCAGAGGAAGGCGAACCCGATCAGCCACCAGATGCTGAAACGCTCTTCGGCCTCGACCCCATCGTTGATCAGGTAATACGAAAGCGCCACATAGCCGGCCGAAGCCAGGAGCCAGACACCGATCGCCAGCCCGGTGCTCGGATCGCCGCGCTCCTTATCGCGCCGCCAGAACGCCGTGGGATCGACGGTGACCTTGTCGAAATCCCGCACCACACGCTGGCCGACTTCGTCGGAGTCGCTGGCTTCACCCGCGCCGGGCGCCGGCGAGCTCGATGCGGCGGCGACCGCATCCATCCGCTCCCTGCGTCGCTGGGCGCTGAACTTGCGCCACGCTCGAACCATGCCGAACAGGCCGACGAAAAACACGGCGAACGCGGTGCCGATGCCCACCGAAAGATAAACATCCAACGTCGCCGCCACGTGGGTCTGGATCGCATCCTTGCCCGGCTGCCAGTTGGGCAGATAGCCCAGGGGTTGGAGGATCAGCGGGTTGATGGCAAGCTGGAACGCGATCGTGGTGAAGAACATGCCCACCACGATGCGCCAGGGCAGCACGAAGCCGGTGAACAACAGCCCGAGGTTCAAAGCAATGCCGATGGTTCCGCCGGGCAACAGATGCTCGAACGTGGTGGTCAGGTCGAGGAACGGAATCGGAAGCAGCGTGATCGGTCGCCCGAGAAAAGCCTGACTGAGCGTGGGGATGGCCACATAGAACAGGCCGAAGACCGCGCCGATCATGACGCCGATGGAAAAGCAGTACTGCCGATAGCCACGCTTGTTCTTCTCCTGGCTGGTCTCGGCCAGCGCGATGGCGCCTTCGGCGTGAATCGGGGCCAGCGGGAACGGAAGCTTCTCGACATCCGAGGTGACCTTGTAGGAGAGAAAGCCCAGCGAGAGCTGCGTGAGCTTGGAGAGCACCATGCTGCCGACCATGACCGCCATCGCCGGCAGCCAGACCGAGGAGGTCAGCGGTTCAAAGGCCTGGTCGCCGTAGGGGGAGAACCAGATCGGGATTTTGTGACCGATGCCGAAGTTGGCGAACGCCTCGGAATTGGTCATGTAGCGGTTGAAGATGAGATAGGCGAACACGCCGCCACCAAGCATCACCCCTCCGGAGATATGCGAGAGGTGACTGACGGTGTATTTGAGGATATAGAGTTCCTGCTTGCGGAGCTGGATGAAGGATCGCCTGGCCAGTTCCACGAAGAGGATGATGGTCACCCAGTCGGCGGCGGTGCCCATATCCTGCCCGATCATCAGTCCCATGAAGATGATGCCCGGCAGCATGACGAACGCGATGAAAAACGCGCCGACGACGGTGCGCCAGGTGAAACCGGTCTCATACGGTTCGTGCTGGATCGCCTCGATGCTGAACTTGGCATCGTAGAACGTTTCCTGGGCTTTGGGCTGGGGCTCGGAGTCCTTGGCCATGGATTACTTCGATGCCTCCTTGAAAATGGCAGCGCCTTCGTGGATGAACCGGCTCCGCGATGCATCGTCCAGGTTCCGCCAAAGCAGGAACTGCTGGCGCACCAGGTTCAGGAAGCCGTAATTGGTCCGCGACCAGGATTCCTCGGTGCCGCTGGCCCGGCGAAGATCGATGGTCACCCCGAACACGCCCTCGTTGGGCGTGGGATGCACGTTCATCTGAACGTGCTGGGATACATCCAGGTCATAGGGGGCCAGCCACATGTCGCATTTGACCCGCAGCGCATCCTCAGCTCCGGCCAACATGTCCACGGCCACATCCCGGCAGTTGAAGTCCGTGCTCGTGGCCTCGCTGTGGTTGAGCAGGAACCGCCTGAAGAAAGCCATCATGCCCACCGCATTGCCGCGCGTCAGCGTGAAGGGCAGGCTGAAGACGATCCGGCCGGTCTCGACCGGCTCGGGCAGGTCCCACTTGGCCATGCCCGACGGCGCCGCCAAGGCCGCGGCCTTACGCGCCGGCACCAGCGTCGCCACCAGCACGACCATGCCCGTGGCCATCGCCAGCAGCATGGCGATCACGCTGGTGAAGTTGAAGGACAACTCGGTCAGAACCTCGATGTTGAAAAACGCGTTCGCCGCCGGAATCGCCCAGGCGAACGCCAGGCCCGCCAGCGTGCCGAAGATGATTCCCAGCACCGAGAACACCATCGATTCGCTCAGCAGCAGGAACGAAATCTGATTCGGCGATAGTCCGATCGCCCCGAGCATGGAGACTTCTCCCTTCCGCTCATCCACCGCGCCCATCATGGTGTTGAGCACGATCAGGATGCACAGGAGCACGGGCACGATGACCTGCGCCAGTCCGGCGACACTGCTCTGCGTTCGCGTGGTGATCAGGCTCAGTCGATTGTCGAAGGTGCCGAACATCGCATAGTTGATCCGCAACTCGATATCCCGGCGAATCTGCTCAATGTTGTGGCGATCCGGCTCAAAGCGGATGGCCAGCGACTTGGGCGTGACCCCGACGCGGTCGGCGGCCAGCATGGGCACGGTCACCAGTCGCTGCCAACTGTAACTGAGCGAAGGCCCTTCGTTGATGAGATCGCCAGAGGCCGCGGGGGTGAACGCGCTCATCAGGAAATCGACCATCGCCAGGCTCCGCCCGGTCAGATCGCGATAGCGATCCGCCTCGTCGGTATCCATGATGCCCACCACGCGCCACGGCATGTTGCGCATGAAGACGCGAGGCAGTTCATCTTCCGGGCGAAGCGACGCCTCACCGGCGGCGATCTGCTCAGGCGTGCCATCGAAAATATCCTCGGCCGCGATGCCCAACTCCGCCGCCGCATTGTCGGGAAGCATGATCTGGAAGGGATAGGGATCATCTTCAGCGAACCAATGTTGATTGCTGATGGTCTGATGCAGGTGGCTGAATCGAACTTCCTGAGGCTCAAAACCCATGATGCCCGTGGCGATGAAGGGCGGCCCGACCCGGGGGATGGTCAGCACATCATCGGCCTCGGGCTGCTCCTCGGGCCCCAGACCATTGGCAATGCGGATGGCGCCGGCCTCCGCGCGGCGAAGCTCGGCGATCTGTTCCACCGTCTGACCCGATCGAACCCTGTGACGATCGGGCATGCGGCGAACTTGGATCATGTTCCGCCCTTCGCGGTCGGCGTTGTTGCCCCCGGCGACCTCGATCCAGAAACCGCGAATGGCGACTTCATGCTCATCACCGAACTCGCTCTTGATCGCCGAGACGAAATCGCGGCCCAGGTCACGCCAGTTGTACTCCCGGAACACCACGCCTTCGAACTTCGGCTCCAAAGGCTCGACCGTCCGACCCTCGATCCGGTCTTCCAGCGATACATGGGACTGCATCAGCGCATCGCGCCCGCTCACAGAAACGAACGTGATGATACTGAAGGTGAGCACGGTGACGGTCAGCGAGGTGAGGAACGTTCGGCTCGGCCGCTTCTTGAGATTGCTCACACCAAGGGACAGCGCCGTGGCCAGGGAGGCGAAGAAGCTGATCTCCTCGCTCTCCACTTCACCGGCCGAAGCGCGGGCCCGCCGCACCAGCACATCGAACCGCTGATAACAGATGCCCAGCACCACGATGGACATCAGGATCATCACGAAAGCCACGATCACGATGAAGGGCGAAACGGCGATGAGCAGCGCCGGATGCGTAAACTGAAGGAAGACGACCACCAGCGCGAAAAGAATAGTGGTGCCGATGAGCTTGCGAATGATCGTCTTCGAGCCAACCACCAGCCTTTCGAGGAACCAGCAGCCCGGAACCAGAATGCCCATGAGTATGACGGCTGAGAAGATCGCCTCCCGTCCAAGCTGAAGAATCCGCGGATAGGCCCGCTGAAGCATGCCCCAGGACACGCGCGCTTGCCCGTAAGCCGCCTGCCATTGTCCTTCCTTGGCGGCTTGTTCAGCGCGTGCAAGCAACTCGTCGGCGCGAACCAACGCATCATCAACCGACTGATCGCGCAGGTTGCGCGAGGCATATTGGCCCTGGCGCTGCCTGGCCAGTTCATTCATGTCCCGGGCGATCTTGAGCGGCGTCATCTCCAGGAAAATATTCGGATCGCCATCGGCCGTCTGTCCGATGATATAGCCGACACCCCGTCGCGCAGCCCGGAACCGCGCCTCTTCCGTGCCCTCGGCGACACCGGGGATCGGACCGGTCAACAGCATGGGGAAGCCGGTGCCGCGCTGGGCGACGATCCGTGCGCGCCGGCCCGGTTGCATGTAGAGAATGTTCGATTCGGTGCCGATCTCCAGATAGCGGAGCAACGGGTTGTCGATGCCGAAATGTTCCGGCTGCCCGCCGGTGACGGCGTCGGTGATGACCAGCTCCTGGCCGGGCGACGCCACCGAGCGATAGTCCACCGGGTCCGGTCCGGGCGCGAACACCCAGGGGTAAACCTCGGTGACGATCAGGTTCTTTTCCGTGACCCGATCCGCCACCAGGCTGAAGTTGAACGTCTGCTGCTGCGTGCCGATCTGCGCTTCATTGGCCACACGATTGACCAGCCCCTGTCCAATATCCATGCCGTAGGCGTAGACACGGGGCGTCGAATCGCGCATGAACGTGAGCGACTCGACCGGGAACTGGTAATTGCCGTTTCGCCGCGATTGGGCCACGAAACCCATCCGGCCGCCGTAAAGCGTCGATGAGTTGATCTGCCGGCCACCGGCGGCCGTACGGGGCAGATTCGGGCTGTAGACCAGCACATCGGGAACCGGATCCTGGGCATCGATGCCCGAGCGGGCATTGAATTCGAGGATGCGACCCGACAGCCGACCGTAATCGATCCTTGGAAATCTGTCCGGGCTGGATGAATCCAGATGGCTTTCCAGACCCAGGGCGATCAGCGTGATCGCGGTCTTGAACTGCGGGGCAAGATGGTCGGCCGCCAGCCGCTCGGGGACATCGCGCGGCGTATCGAGCTTGACCTTCTGCTCGTTCATCGTCACCAACGGAAGAAGACCCACGTTCACCGATGCCCAGAAGTCGGTGTAGTGAACCGGAACCCGCGGCATCTGGAAGGGATGATCCACGGCATCGGCCTCGGTGAGGAATAGCCAATCCCGCTCCCAGCGGCCGCGCACCGTCGCCACCGTCATCACCTCGCGCATCCGTGCGTTGATGCTGTTGATGTACGTGGCGTTCGACGCGACCGGCGGCCGAACCCTGAATGGCGCTTGGGTTTCCAACACCAGACCGGCCGATGGGCCGCCATCGGAAAGTGAAAGCATCCAACCCATCAAGGGCGACCCGACCACCGCCCGGTCGCCTTCAGCCCGATCGCGCTGGGCCGAGGGGTGAATGACCTCGATGATGCCGTCGATCACATCGCGGTTGGCCAGAACGTAATCCCGCTCGGTACGTTCCTCCTGATATTCCTGCAAAAGCCGCTCGCGGAGGAGTTCGGTGCGCAGTGATGGGTCCGGCAAGGTGCCTTCGCGATCGCGTTGCTCCACCAGGCGCCAGAATCGGTAGGCTCGCTCCGTCCAGGGCAGCGAACGATTCATGAGCGTGGAATCGCGCATCTCGGCGATGTCGAGCGTTATCGCTTCGGCGGCGCGTATTTCACGCTCAAGCTGGCTGAACTCATCCGTGCCTCGCCTGAAAGCGGCTTGTCTGCGTCCCACCGCGGCCGCCTCGTCAGCCTTGTCCGCGCGGGCCGCTTCCACGCGGCGCGTCAGCCAGTCCTGCACGAACCACTCAGCCGCATCCGCGCTCAGGCCCGTCGGAGCCGGGTTCTCAGCCCACTCTTTGAGTTCGGTGTAATAGGCCAGGCGGGTTTCCGGCGGCAGAACATCACCGAGGAGCCCTTCGCGGTTGTGGGCGATGACCACGACGGTCGCCCCGAACGCGCCGAACAACACGGCGGTGATCGTCCCCGGCAGCCACCGGCGGCTGAACGGTTTGGGGTTGTCCGGTTCGCCACCGGCCAATACGTAACCGATGAGCCATCCGATACCGCCGGCGATCAGGATGCCCATGATCAGGCCGAAAACGGGAAAGGGTTTATCACCCTCGCCGATCCCGACGAGCCGATTCTCACGGAGCAGAACGTTCTCGGCGAACAGACGGCTGCTGTACCCTCCAAGGTATTCGGCATCGAGCAGCGCGATGACCAACCCCTTGCGCCGCACACTCTCGGCCGCGGCCGTACCCTCACGGGTCAGGAATTCGAGCAGGCGAATCGCGGCCGCGATGTTGGTGGCGGTGGTGGCGCCGTGCGCATGATCGGGCGCGACCGACACGCTGTCGATCGACACGGTCAACATGACCGAATCATCGAGGTTGGGAATCGTCAATCGCCCTGACGGAATCGACTGGCCATCGGCCAGGTCATTGGCGCGGCGAAGCGAGGCGACATTAGGCAATCCATATTGCGAGACCAGGCGGCGCGCAAGATCATCCTCACGCACCCGGTAGGTCGTACGCCGCGAGGTGATGAGCAGCTCAGTGCCCTCGGTCAGATTGGCGAAATCGACATTGGGATTGTCATCGATGATCCGGCGCGGCTCGGTGCCGAATTCCGCGGCCACCCTCCGCAGCAGTTCATCCTCGCTGATCGTGATGACCAGGGGCTCGGTCGGCGGCAGATAGAAATACATCGCCTCATAAGGTCGATTCTCGTAGATGTGGCCGCCGGCCACGACCGCATCCATCGGCTGCGCCGGGCCATCAGCCTCGCGGTCGCGCAGGCCCAGCATCCGGTAGAGGTCCGGGCCACCGTTCTCGGCCACACGTCGAATTTCGCGCGTCGAAAGAAAGAATCGCGGAGCTGGAATCGGGGTGTTGGCAAAGAGCGTTTCCGCCCGTTCGCGGGTGATCTGATCGCGAGGGCTGTCCGGCGGCCCTTCGATCACCACCACGGCCCGGACACCGAGCCCGAACAACGCCTCGAAATTCCTCCCCCCCGCGAAGTCCATGACCGCAATCGCCCCTCGGAGTTGAAGACCGTTGAGATCGGCCCAGTCCCCTTCACCGACATAAACCAAGGGGCCCGAAACGCCGCCTTCCGGTGTCAAAGAGGTCATTACCCCATTGGGCCAGAGCGGCGAGAGGCTCCACTGGCCGTCGCCCACGGTCAGGGTGGATGGCTCGGTGCGCGGGCCCGGTTCGCGGAGGTTGCTGAGCTCCACCGGGGCCATCACCTGACCTCGAAGCGAGCCGACATACTCGAGGTCGGCAAATCGCCCTGATTCGGACCCGAGCACGCCCCACAGCCACTGATGCAAACCGCCTCGCTCCGTTTCCGGATCGAGCAGTTCCGCGCGCCGTGCGCCGACACTGAGGCTGTCACTGAGCGTCCGGACCGTCGATCCATCGCCGCGTCGATGGGTGCCGTCGGCCTGCCGCTGGCGGAAGTAGAACACGCCGCGCCCCTGGGCGTTGATTTCGTAACCGATCTGGCCGCGTATGCCGCCCTCGACGGTCAAATCCCGCTCATCGCCGAGCAGGAACCGTCGCTTGCCCGATTCATCCACAATGTACGGCTGCTGAAGCACCGCATCGATCACCCGGCGGATTTCCTGCTTGTCGCTGAGCTGCTCGACATGGCGCAGCGCATCGGGATGGAGCGTGTTCAGATCGCTGATCGCCTGACGACGAACGGCATCCATGCCGCTGAACCGATCTTCGGCCACCGGACCGGCCGAAACCCGGGCTGAGAGCAGGGTGGCCAGCAACAGGCCGGCGGCGAGGATGAATGGAGTGCGGATCGGTGGCATCAGTACACCTTCGGACTGTACGCGGGGACATCAACGAACCGGTTGATCGCATCACCGACCTCATCCGTGCCCACCGCCTCGACATACAGCGAGAGCAACAGGTCGGTCATGTTGAACGCGAACACACAGAAAACCGCGCCGACCACCATGCCGATGAACAGGGGCTTGGCGCTTTTGTAAGTATTCATGCCCCCGTACTTGATGATCAACTTTTTGCAGATCCACGCGACGAAGACGCTGCCCCACAGGAAGCTGCCTTCGGTGCCGATCAGCGGATCGTGCTTATTATACGGCGAAATATGGGGGAACCAGATGCTGGCCAGGATCAGGAAGTACCCGATCGGATGCAGGGGGAAGCCCAGGAACCTGGACCGAAGCAGGCTCAGCCCGGCGTAGACCCCAAAACCAACCATCATGGCCCCGATGCGGATCCCGATCGGGGATGTGAACGAATCCAGACCCGGCTCTCCCAGAAAGTGGCTGACCCAGAGCGTGTACGCCAGGGCGCCGTATGAGTTGATGGCCCCGACGCCTTCGGCCGTATAAAACTCGCGTCCAAAGAAGTACGCCAGCACGATGAAGCTGAACATCCCCACCGCCAGCGCCACCAGGAACGAAAGCAGCGTCGCCACGG
Source organism: Phycisphaeraceae bacterium (assembly GCA_020831765.1). Taxonomy (GTDB): domain Bacteria; phylum Planctomycetota; class Phycisphaerae; order Phycisphaerales; family Phycisphaeraceae; genus JAFIFY01. The sequence goes on from JAFIFY010000111.1 coordinate 24,284, forward strand.
CCAGGGTTCGGTAATTCAGTTCGTGACGGCGCGCAAGTTCAATGTTTTCAAGCTGCTGCGGTAGCAGCCGACCCAGGAGCGTCAGCGGCAGAATGGCGATCGTCGTAAACAGCGCAAAAGCGCGCGACCCCAGCCAGCCGGTCATCCCCAGCAGCATCGGAAGTTTGAAATAGTCGTAAAACACGTGCGTGGTGTGGAGCCCCGTCTCGGCTCGAACACGGGCCATCGCCAGAATCTGGGCGAAAAAGAGGGCACCCACCAGGATCAGGAAGATCACATTCGTGATGCCGAAATCGTAAAGCAACAGCACGATGATGACCGGCAGCAGCCCCAGCCCGAGCCTGGTCAGGCCGGGCGAGACATAGCTGCCCAGTTTGGGGTTCGTCGTCGGCGCCTTGGACCGGATGGTCTTGATCAGCGACAGCACACTCAGGGCGACACAGGCGCCCAGCAACTGTTCCATGTGGAAGGGGAAAAAGCGACCGCCGCCGTAGCCCAGGTAGGACCTCTCGACAAAAAGCGTCTCGGGCGCGGCCTGGCGGATGATCAGCAGCGCGACCTGGTAGAGGCAGAACAGCACCCAGATCGAGAAGGAGATTTCCAGGCTCACCAGAAACGCGATGCCGATCACGATCGGCGAGAGCACCAGAAAGACCTTGTCCATCTCCCGGAACGCCCCGGTGGTGAAGAAATTCTCCGAGACGTTAAATGCCACGGTGAACTGCGCTTCCATCATCTGATGATGATGCAGCGCTTCGAAGAATATCCAGGAAAACCCGATCAGCATTCCGCAGAGGAACACCCAGTTGAACATTCCCTTACGCCACCTGGGGCGATGAATGTCCTCGGCGGTCTCCAATTCCATGTCGTGACGGATGATGTGGTCGGCGACCTCGACCAGCGGAAACGCCAGGTTCTCCCGTTCGATCCACTTGCGCCGGAGCCACTCGGCCAGGCACATCAATGTCAGGAACATCACCGTCAGCAGCAGGAACCACCGCACCAGCGGCCCGGCCCAGACTTTCCAGGGAATCTCCGGAAGCACAGCATTGAACACCCGGTCGAAGAATCCCAGCCGGCGGGCTTCGTCACGCTCGTGAGGTTCGCTCCATACCGAGACCTGCAGGCTCCGCATGTTCTGGTTGGGCTGCCCATCACGACGCTCGGCACGCGGCGCCAGGATGAATCCACGCTCACGCGTGCTCATCCGAAGCACCATGCTGGCCCGGACCTCATCGTACGCCTGGCGGCTGATGGCCTCGAAGCGCCCGCGGTGGTGCTCACGAAGTTCCTCTGAGTCGGGGGCGAGCAATCCGAACCGAACCTTGTAAACGTTGGTCAGTTCCTCGCGCAGCAGTCGATCATCCCGGCTGCTCAGCCACGCCATGTCCTCGCGCAAACGCTGTACCAACTCCACATCTGGCCGAGCCCCGGCATCCTGACCATACTGCTCAATGACCACTTCCCGAACGGCAAGTGCCTGAGGGTCCTCAAACTCGGTCGCCGCATCGGCCCATTCGCCCAAGGTGGCATCGAGCAGGGCGATCCGCCGCTCCAGCAGCGTCAGCATCTCGATATCCTGACGATTCCGATCCCGCAAGACGCGCTGGTAGGCCGAAAAGTCATTGACCCGCATCGAGCGCATCCGGTCGGTTGTCTGGCTGGCGTATTCCTCGCCAAAATGCACCAGTACCCGGCTAAGCCGCTCCAGGGCCGCCCGGCTCTTCTCCTGAGCGTCCTGCAGCAGCGTCTCCAACACCGCCTCGGTCAACCCCAGCCCCTCGGCGGCCTGAAGCGTCCATTCATCGCGGGTCACCAGTCGCGAGGTGCGATCGACCTCATCCACACCCAGATCGGGCAATCGCTCGGCGACTCGCCGCCGGAAGGTCTCCAGTTCCTCTTCCTGCTGACGCCTTGCCTCTTCGGCAAGCTCCAATTCCGCCTGTCTTCGAAGAAGATCGGCTCGGAAAGCCAGCATGTCGGCGATCGTGTCCTGGGCGCCACTGCGCAACGCCCGGATTCGCCGGTCATCCAACTGCTGCTGCAGGCGATAGCTCTTGTGCCAGGCCAGCGCTTCGGCATTGGGCGGCAATGGCTCCCATCTCGTGTTGCCCGCGTGATAGCGGGTGTGATAGGTGTTCGTGCCATTGATCATGTACTCGAACACCGGCACCATCATGGCGATGTAAACCTGCCGAACCAGGCCGATGTTCATGACCGGCGCGGCGATGGTGAGCATGCAGTAAAGCAGCACCACGTTCCGCCGATCGAGCCAGCGACGACCGGAAATCCAACGCACCACCGCCAGTGAAAGAATGAGACTGAAAATCAGCCCGACCGCCCAGCCAACGGGCGTGGCGGTTTCGATATCCAGATGAATCGTGTTGATCGTGAGGAACTGGCTCAACGGAGCGATCACGGCGATCAGCACGAGGCCGAGCAGGATGGTTGCCAATCGGGAAGCGGTCATGGATTCCTTGTCCGTCGAATTCCATTGAGCCGATCAGGAGCACGAATCAGTCGCTGATCGAGCCGATGGAAATTTCCAGTTCTTCGCGGGAAACGATCTTCTCGACTTCACCACTTCGAAGGTAGACCACCCGATCCGATACATCGAGCATGCGGTGGTCATGGGTTGCCGAGACGACCGTAACCCCCTTCTTGCGGGAAAGATCACTCAGGAGCGTCACGATGGCCAGGCCGGTTTTGGAGTCGAGGTTGCCCGTTGGCTCATCGGCCAACAAAAGACTGGGGTCATTGGCCAGTGAACGGGCAATGGCGACGCGCTGTTGCTGTCCGCCCGAAAGCTCTCCAGGCAGGTGATGCACGCGGTGGCCCAGCCCGACTTCTTCGAGCAATTGCGTCGCCTTGGCCTGGGCCTGATGGTCATCCATCCCCAACAGCCGCATCGGAAGCATCACATTCCAGAGCGCGCTGAAGACTTCGACCAGGTTGTAGTTCTGAAAAATGTAGCCGATGTTCACGCAACGCAGATACGCCAGCTCCGCCCCGCGAAGCTTGCTCAGATCGCGGCCACCCAGCTCGATCGAACCGGCTGTGGGAAAGTCCAGGGCCCCGATCATGTTGAAGAACGTCGTCTTCCCCGATCCGGATGGGCCCATCAGAGAGACGTACTCGCCCCGGGAGACGTCCAACGTCACATCCTTGAGCGCATAGACCGCGTCCTCGGCCGTTCGATAGACACGTTCGACACTGCGGGCGCGGATCAGAACGTCACTGGATGCGGCCATGGGCGAGAGTCTCAAACAACCGGTCGGAACCAGCTTGAACTATTGATTCTGCAATCGATTACGGCAATCGACACTGGCGGAATCCGGAGACGACCCGCCCCAGCATCCTCCGGCGCGATCACACTCCGGCGGAGCGAAAAACGTAGTGTACCAGCGGATCGAAACGTGGTTTCTTGCCACGATTCGCAAAAAACGTCCAGCACACCCAACAGTCGGCTCCGACCGTGGAAGGCGCGACGATCTCCAGCCGCTGATCGCAGGGAAGCGATCCCATCCCCGCAATGACCACCGGTCATAGGCAGGGTGGAACAGGATATCCAGACCGATTGGACCGAACAAGCCCGCGGCAAAAAATGATGTCAAAAAACCCTCACATCACGGGGCGTGAGGGTTTGGAGGAGAAAGGAGGCAGGATCATTTACGGTCTTGCGCTTCGAGACCGAGCGGGCGTCTGAATCCGACCTCAGACCGGGTCATCCCCGAACAGCTCTTCCACCAGCGTGTCAATCGCCTGATCAAGTTTCACGGGGCTCTCGTAGGTCCCGGCACGAATCTGCTCGCGAATGCCCTCCACCAGATCGAGCCGCACCTTCGAATCGCGGCCGAGTTCGCCGAGTTGGCGGGCCACATTCGAAAGCTCGACCCGATCGGTCGAGCCCAGGGTGCCTGCGGCATCGCCGGGCAGCCTCGCTTGAGCCTGCCGAAGTGTCGTGATCAACTGAAGCCGGGCGGCCTGGTTGAGGGCGGAGGGTTCCATAAGTCTGTCAACTCCATCAAGAACCGGCGGCGAACGGCCGCGCTTTGGGGTAACCGCCATCAACCTCGCCAATGGCCCCCGAACCTCGCCGGATATTGAGTCATCGTCATGGCCACCAAAAGACCATGAAAATTGGGTTAGATGCTCTATCAAGCGGGGCAGGTCACCGGACCGACGCGACCCGGGCAGCAGGCCCGTTACCGCCCAACACCCTGAATGCACCGGCCGACATAGACCAATAAATATCGTTGGATCAGAGGCTTACAGCACAGTATCCGGTGCCATGCTCGCGTGGCCTGATCGCGGACATTGATGCTGGTCAGGCCGGTCTGAATGTCGAACCCGATGGCCCGATAACCCACGGCCACCACTCGACACCGCCCCGGCTTTCACGCTCGGCATTCGCGGGCCCGACCCATCACGAGTCCTTTGATGCGCTTCGCAACTCGGATTCTGGCGCGGCGATGAGTACCGGCGGACCACCGCCGCCATCGGCCGACCACGGATCGATCCGCAGATACCGCCGCAGCACACTCACGAAAATGTAAATCGGAATGGTGTCCGCCAGCGCGACCAGCAACTTGAACACGTAACTGGAGAGGATCAGGATGGTGAGAATCAGCGCGACCGAATCAAGCTGGTAACCGGCGATCACACCCGCCAACCCGCCAACCGAGTAGGTAATCAGGATCACCGCCACCGAATCGATCAACTGACTGATCAGCGTCGAGCCGTTGTTCCGCAGCCAAAGATGTTTGCCTCCGGTCAGTTTCTTCCAGAAATGGAACAGGTACACATCGCAGAACTGAGCCGCCATGTACGCGATCATCGATGCGGCAACCGCCGAAAACGCAAGGGTTTGAACCTGGAAGTAGATCGAAGCCTCGTGCGCCTCGGCGGTGATTCGGCCGGTCTCGGGATCGACCGGCTCAAAACCCGGCAAGACGCCACCCAGCCAGAGAATACCGATGACCCAGAAGTTCAGAACCAGCCCAACCAGCACCACGAAATTCGCGCGGCGGCGACCGTAGAACTCGCTGATCAGGTCCGTGCACAGAAACGTCACCGGATACGGCAGGACACCCACGGCGACGGCGAAGATCAGTTCCGGGTAGCTCCAGGTGAACAAATGCGTCAGAAGCATCACCTCGAAGCTCTGGCCGAACATCCACCATTCCGGGCTGATCGAGAACAACTTGATGAACCGGGTCACCCCCAGGATGTTGAGCATGGTCAACGAGCCGAGAAAGATACCGGCCAGAAGCAGGAACACCCGCTCACGGCGAAGTTGAAGCCTGACCGGATCGATCGGAGGGAGGTCTTCCAGACGCTTGGACACCATGGACCCCTTATGCTGAACCCGCAGCAACTTTAGGAAAGCGGCGGGATTCGGACAAACACCCCATCCCGCCAATACCGGAGGGGATTCCCTATAATCGCTCCTCCGTTTCCAGCCCCCGTCCCCGGAGCCCTCCATGCCTCAAGCGTTCACCCGAGTCGGCCATCTCAAGACCATCGAGCAGTTCCAGGCACACCTGGCTTCCCTGGGGATCGAGCTTCCCATGGATTCGGACATTCTCAGTGCCGCCGCCCGCTCGCCACTGGCCGAACCGATCACGATCGGGCGGGGCGAGGACACCCGGGTCTGCGGCAATCGGTGGTGCATTCACCCCATGGAGGGCTGGGACGGCACAGCGGATGGCAAACCCACGGAGCACACGGTCAGGCGGTGGCGGCGGTTCGGGCTGAGTGGCGCCAAGCTGATCTGGGGCGGGGAGGCCTTCGCGGTGCAGCATGACGGCCGCGCCAACCCGAATCAACTCTATCTTGCGCCGGACAACATTCAGCCGCTGGGTGATATGCTCGGAGAACTGCTCAAGGCTCATCAGGAGCGGTTCGGAACCATCGATGATCTTGTCGTCGGCCTGCAACTCACCCACTCCGGCCGCTTCAGCCGACCCGATCGAAAAGACAAACTCGAACCCCGGATCGCCTATCACCACCCCCTCCTGGATCGCCGCTTCCATATCGATCCGAACGATCAATCGGTGGTGGTGAGCGATCAATGGATCGAAGACCTGATCGGTCGCTACATCGAAGCGGCGGTGATGGCCCGGAAGCTGGGCTTCCACTTCGTGGACCTGAAGCATTGCCACGGTTACTTCGGCCATGAGCTGCTTTCGGCCTATGACCGGCCGGGGAAATTCGGCGGGGATTTTGAAGGGCGCACGCGGTTTCTTCGGCAGTTGGTCCAAGGCGTGCGAAAGGCCGCGCCGGGGCTGATGATCGGAGTCCGCCTTTCCATCTTCGATCGCCCGCCTTACCTGCCCGACCCCGACCAGGGATCGCCCGGCAAGCTCGGCCCTGGCATTCCCGACCGCTATCAGGACTACCTGCCCTACCCCGGCTTTGGCTGCAACCGCCAGAATCCGCTGGAACTGGACCTTACCGAGCCCATCCGCCTGCTCGAGGTGATGCGCGATGAGCTGGGGGTTGAAATGGTCAATATTTCCGCGGGCTCACCGTATTACTGCCCGCATATCCAACGTCCAGCGTACTTCCCGCCCAGCGATGGCTACCAACCGCCGGAAGACCCGCTGGTCGGCTGCGCCCGCCAGATCGATGTGGTGAGGCAACTGAAGCAGGCCGTGCCCGGGCTGCCCATGGTCGGCACCGGATACACCTACTTCCAGGAATGGACCCCGCACATCGCCCAGGCCGTGGTGCGCCAGGGTTGGGTCGATCTGGTCGGTCTGGGCCGTATGGTCCTGGCCTATCCCGACCTGCCCGCCGATACGCTCGAGCATGGCGAACTGCGCCAGCCCAAACTGATCTGCCGCACCTTCAGCGACTGCACCACCGCCCCGCGCAACGGCATCATCTCGGGCTGTTACCCCCTTGATGATCACTACAAGCAAGCCGAGGAACACCAGGACCTCAAGCAGGCCAAGGCGCAGTTACGCGAAAAACTCAAGGTGATCTGAGACTGATCCGCGATTCCAGGTCTCGCCCTTTCACCTTCGTCGAATGAGCACCACCAACCCACCGAGCGCCATGAAAACCACGGTGGCAGGTTCAGGTATGTTCTGTGACATAATCATGGTGACATACGCATCAACCAGCAAGCCACTACCCGGCACTTCCTCATATCCAATAAGAATGAACGTTTCCTCATCCCACACCTCAAAAGTCAACTCGCCCATCTCCCGTTGGCCGGATCGAGGATCGATGAATTCGATGGTCGCCTCTTCACCCGGCTGAAGCTTGCCATCCCCATTCGCATCCTCCCAGCACAACTTGACGACCGTAACATAATGAGCTTTTGGCTCGTCGGACTGGACATCCCATGCAATGAGAATCTCAACAGCGGCACAGCCTTTTAGCTGATCCACCAGAAAGTCAATCTCTGGAGGTTTCTTGTCCGCAACCCAGTCATGATCACCCCCATATTCATGATACGACTGCGCTCTGTACTTAGTCTTGCCAGGCGCAACTTCTTCCATGTACGCATACTTTCCATCGATGAAACGATTATACGAGACCCCGCCAGGACCACAGTCCATATAGGACAACCCCCCGAGTATCTCCGCCACCTTCTTCATATCTTCGTATGTATCGGGTTCGCCATCATCATCTTTGTCACCGATGAGATAACTGTTGAAGTGTTGCGGGTACTTGCGTTGGAGGTAGAGGAACCCATTGACGGCGGCGACCGGACCGCACATGGTCTCACCCCCTTCCCCGATATCTCCTTGCTTCAGATTCCCGAACAGGGTTCCGTCAGGATCCTTGTCAATACAGACCTTGGCCCCCACGGCCACCGACGAAACAAGCCCCATGAGCATTACGGCACACGCGATCGCACACAGCCGGGAATAGATTTGACCAGACATCATGGCGACACCTCACTTTCTTTGAAGGACTCGAAACCCCAGCGCCCACATGGACGCTCTACACGAGAACGGTCATGCTCCCAACGGCTCGAACAATTGGCCACAAACACCCATTAACCATCGCGATTGTTCGATATCAAGATATATATCTCACAAAATCGCTTTGGCTTACCTTTTTATAGTATACAGTATTTTGAAGAAAGGTCAAGTTCTTGTTGATATCAATTCAGTCACGCTCGTTGCGTTGCCCGTATTTTTGGCTGAGGTGATCCCCATTTCCGGATCGCTATCTCAACTTTCCAATCATCGTCATGGCTCGAGTACCGATCTCAATCCAGTAGTGCCGCGTTTCTGGCATGCCGCCCAAAAGTCGGTTTATTCATTCACCTATGCGCCAACCTTCCCCAAAAAAAGCGAAAAACAATAACCCTTACCGGTTCGACCCCGGCAGACCGACACTTCGGACGACGGGCATCGTTCGCAACGATTCAGTCGACATGCATCCCCTACGGTTAAACGGACATTCCCCGTCATCCAGGTTCTTGGCCGCTTGGCCTCGCTTCAATGCCGTGGATCAAATCCTCCTCGACAATGTTGCGCACCCGGGGGAACAGCCGGACGGCTTCCACGATCATCCACGCCTCGAGGGCCAGTGTGGCCGCGGCGATGGCGACCAGCACGTAGCGCCCGTTGGCGTACCAGGTCGGCAGTTCCGCCAGCATGGCCCAGGCCGGCACCACCAGCATGAAGAGCATGGGGACGACCATGAACCAGATCGCCAGGCCGCGCCGCCACAGATAGAAAGCGATCACCAGAAAAGCCAGACCGGCCAGGAGTTGATTCGTCGCCCCGAAGAGCGGCCAGAGAATCGCCCCGCCCTTGCCCGCGGTCTCCAGGCCCCATGGCTGACCAGGCAGTGGAACCGCCGCGAGCAGCAAAGCCACACCCACGGCGAACGCGGTGGCGCCGAATGTGTTTCGCAGCCAAGTCACCGGATTGAGCGTGACCGGGGGACGCGGAGGCACGGTTTCCGTTGCTCGGCCGGTAATCCGTGATGTATCGGTGCGGGGCAGGAACGTCGCGGCAAGTTCCTGGACGACGTATCGCTGAAGCCGGCAGGCGGTATCCAATGTCGTTGCCGCGAAGCTGGCCACCAGCACCCCCATCAATGCCACGGCGACACCCATGGGCACACCCAGGGCACTGACGAAATTGGCCGCGCCCACCACAAAGGCCCTGACCTTGGCTCCGAGCGCATCGGCCGCGCCCCACGATGAATACTGCAAACCGTAAGCCGTCGCGCCCACGGCGGCCGCCGCCGATCCATCCTCACTGACCACGATCCCATCCTGCCCCAGCAGTTCCGCGGCCTGTCCGGCCGCCAGCGGCAGACCCAACCCCAACCCCGCCGCGCAGGCGACGATGACCAGGGTGGCCAGGAACCCCTCGGTCAACATCGAGCCATAGCCCACGAACCGGGCATCGGGCTCGCTCTTGAGTTGCTTGGAACTGGTTCCCGAAGAAACGAGGCAGTGAAAACCGCTGATCGCGCCACAGGCGATGGTGATGAAAAGGAACGGAATCATGGCCGGCGCGCCGTGCGGATTCCAGTTAACCATCGGCGCGACCCATTCGAGCTTCTGGGGCTCGGCGCCGGTGACCGGAGGGGCAGCGCTGACCAGCGATGCGATCACCAGGCCGGCCAGAATCAGCCCCAGCGCTGAGAGAAGTTGCAGCGAATTGATGTAATCCCGCGGCTGCAAGAGCGTCCAGACCGGCAGGACGGACGCCACCGCTGAATAGGTCAGGAGAAGAACCACCCAGGTGAAATCGCTCCAACCGGCCAGAAGGCTGTTGAAGCCGTGAAGCGAATGCATCAGCGGATGAAGGATCGGCGCCAGGAAGCCCAGGACACCGTGGGGATCGATCGCGAAATTCTCATCACCGATGATGACGGTCAGGTACATGACCATGAGCGCCAAAATCGATGGGATCAGTAGTTGGTGCCCTCGCCTGTGAAGGTAGATGCCGATGGCGATGGCGATGGGAATCTGAACCATGCACGGGAAAATGGCCGCTGGATATGCACGAAACACGGCGGCGATCACCATGCCGAAGATCGCCAGCACAATCGTCAGCGCCATGAAGAGCACGAGCAGAAACAGCAGGCGGACCCGGCGATTGATCAGCCGACCGGCGATATCACCCACGGTCTGCCCCTTGTTGCGCAGCGAAACCACCAACGCCCCAAGGTCATGGACCGCACCGATGAAGATCGATCCCAGGACGACCCACAACAAAGCCGGCAGCCAGCCCCACATGATGGCAATGGCCGGGCCGACGATCGGGCCGGTCCCGGCGATGGAAGTGAAGTGATGACCAAAGACCACCGCGCGGGGGGTAGGGACATAATCCACGCCATCTCGCAGGCTTTCTGATGGACAGATCGCCGAGGCCGACAACCGGAAAATCTTCCCACCCAGCCAGCGGCCATAAGTGTGATAGGCCACGAGAAAACCGATGCCGGAGAGAATGGCAATCAACAGAGGATGCATAGGCGCGGCCAATCAGCACACACAAGGACAATCAGAGTTCGCCACGGTTCGCGGCTCGAAGGAGCCGTCAACCATTCATGAACCGCCGCAAACCAGCCGGGCATTCTAGCGAGTGGGACACGCAGCCGGAAGACACGCGCCGGGCATCGAGCGGCAGGCCTCAAGCCGTATCCACCAGGGTCCGACCCAGCCGCTGGGCCATCCAGTCGCAGATGGCTTCAAGGTCCGCGGCGGGCTTGCCGGAATGGGGATCGGTCGGCTGATAAGGCGGTGGACCGAACTCCGGACAGACCAGCATTTTCTTCACTCCCGCCCCGCTTTGAACGTCCAGAATCAGCCGCCACCAGGATTCGAACCGCTCGACGGTCGCCAACGCCTCGGGGGTTCTCGGGTCGGCGATCTGGGGCGATTGAGAGGTTCCAACCCGGGCGTGGATGTAGTCGGTCCGCGCCGCGACCGCCTCGATCATGGCCCGATCGGCGGAGCGGTCCAAGTCAAACAGTCGTTCACACACGCACGTCCAGTGCGACAGGTCCGCCGTCAGGCGAAGGTCGGCAACGGCCTCCAGAAGGGCCACGGTCGCATACGGGTTGAACAGGATGCGCGATCGGTGGGTTTCAAACGAAACGGGAAACGGCAGGTCGGCGGCGATGCGGCAAACCTCGCGGAAGTAACGCGCCGCTTCGTCGCGCGGCCAGGAATCCCGCCCGGGATGGCAATTCACACGAACCGGCTTGATGGGCAGAATCCACTCAACCTTCCGCCGAAAGTCGGCGATGTGATCATCGACACCCGAATGAGGCGTGAAGCCCGCACTATGAATCTGGGCGACAAGCTCAAGCCCATGTTCAGCCAATGCATCCAGAATCGGCCCGGAATCCACAGGCTCCTGGAAACTCGCCTCAAGGCCGGTGTAGCCCACGGCCTTCGCTCGCGGCGCTGCATCGGCCATGGAACCGGAAAAACCCCACAGATGACGAACCCATCGCAGTTCCATCACGCTTCCTTTCTCGATGCTCGCGAGATTGACCCATCGAATCGCCCGCACTAATTACCATAAACTGGACGCGCATTCACCCCTTGGTTGCGCATGCGAACGCCGGTCACCTTTCCGGTATCCGACAACAGGCAGGACAAGCTCATGACCGAATCACGTCCCAACATCCTTCTGATCACCACCGACCAACAGCGATGGGACGCCCTGGCCCTCAATGCCCCGGGCACCGACCTGCGCACCCCGATCTGCGATCAACTCGCCGCCGGCGGCGTGAATTTCACCCGCGCGTACTCCACCTGCCCGGTCTGTATCCCCGCTCGACGCACGCTGCTCACGGGTCTGCATCCCAGCACGCACGGGCTTGTCGGCTACCAGGACGGCCTGGAATGGAACCCGCCTTTCACCCTTCCGGGGCTTCTGGCAAGGGCCGGCTGGCAGACGGCCCTGATCGGCAAGCTGCATCTCTTTCCGCAGCGTAAGCGATACGGCTTTGAAACCATGATCCGCACTGAATCGCCCAACGATCGGTGGGACAGCCCCATCCAGACCGTCAACGACTGGGCCGATGCGCTCAAGGCCGAGGGGATCAGCCACCCCAACAATCTCGGCATCAACGGCAATGGCCGCGTCGCCCGGCCATGGGATCAGGAAGAGCGGCTCCACCACACCAGTTGGCTGGCCGATCGAGCCGTCGATTTTCTGGTCAAGTATCGCGACCCAAGCTGCCCGTACTTTCTGCACCTGAGCTTCTGGGCCCCACATCCACCGTTGATTCCACCCGCCGCGTACTGGGATCGTTACCACGGAAAACACCAGCGCAAGCCGATCATGGGCCAATGGGCTCCGAAGTTCGCACAGCAACCCGGCGGCATCGCGGATGACAGTTCGATCGGGCCATTCGATCCCCGTGAAATGGACGATGCGATCGCCGGCTACTACGGGCTGATCAACCATATCGATGACCGGATTCGCTTCGTGCTCACGCGAATGTTCGAGTATGGTTCACCCCGCGCCAAAGAGCCGACCCTGATCATCTTCACCAGTGATCACGGAGAGATGCTGGGCGATCATCATCTCTGGCGTAAGAGCCTGCCCTATGAGGGATCGGCGCACATCCCCATGTTCATGGCGTGGCGCAATATGCCCGGTTTGCGGCAGGGCTGGAGCGATGAACTGGTGGGACTGGAGGATGTCGCGGCCACGGTGCTGGAAGCATGCGGTCAGCCGATTCCCGATGCGCTTGCGGGGGAAATCGAGTCCACGAGCCTTCTGCCAATCCTGCGGGGTGAGCGCCCGAAGGTACGAGAACGACTTTTTGGCGAATGTACCGGCGTGGGAAGCCACCACTATGTGATCGAGGGCCGATACAAGTATGCCTGGTTCACCAAGACCAACGAAGAGCAGTTATTCGACCTTCAGGAAGACCCTTGCGAAGAGCGGGACATCTCCGGACAGACGGCGTTGCTTGAGCCCATGCGCGATCATATGGCCGCGCACCTTGCCGAACGGAAAGACCGCCACTATGACCGCGGCGCGCTTAGGCCCTGTGCCAATCAGCCGCCACGCATATTCTGGGAGAATCGGTTCACCGAGCATCGCCTCTGATGGATCGGAACTTGCGCATCGCATCCCGGACCGCAAGAAACCATCCACCCACTCGCTGTGCTCCAGAGCCCAAGGAGAACGACTTTCCATGCGCACCTCCGGAATATTCTCGTTTCATGCCTCAGGCCCGCTCCGATCGCTCCTGATCATGGGGCTGATCATCTGCTTGTGGGCTTCGCCCCTTGCCGCGCGGCAGCTTTACGTTGCGCCCGACGGTGATGACGCCCATCCGGGCACGGAGCAACAGCCGTGGCGCACCATCAAGCACGCGGCGGCACAGGTCGAACCGGGCGACTCGGTACATGTAGCGCCGGGCATCTATGCCGGGCCAATCCGCCCGGCCAGGTCCGGCAGCGCGGAATCGCCAATCCGCCTGGTTTCCACTGAACCGGGCAAGGCCGAAGTCAGCGGCGCCCGACCGATCGAGGGCTGGGAGCGATACCGCGATCAGGTCTGGGTCGCCACGGTCGAAGGCACCGTCGATCAGGTCTTCGTGGATGGCAAACGAATTTCCGAGGCAAGCTACCCGACCGACTCAGGCGACCCGTATCGTCGACGTGTCCTGCGGCTTGACCGGAATCAGGCCGTCATCACCGGCAAGGGGCTGGACCAGCCCGAGGGACACTGGGTGGGTGCAAGACTCTGGGGCCTGGATGAGCAGCGCCAGTGGGTGGCCCAATACACGCAAGTCGTCGCTTCGGAACCAGGCAAGCTGACGGTCGCCGATGGCCGTGGCTGGTGGCGGGAAGGCAGTGGATGGGCCATTCTCGTCGGCACCCTGACCGCACTGGATTCTCCAGGCGAGTGGGCACACCAGGACGGCAAGCTTTATCTCTGGATGCCCGACGGGCGGGAGCCCACGCCCGAGCGCGTCGAGATGGTGCGGCAAGGCTTCGCGTTCGATCTCTCGGGACGCTCGCACATACACATCGAAGGGTTTCGACTCCGCTGCGCCTCGATCAACTTCGATCAAGCCGCTCATTGTGTCGCCGATGGGCTTATCGCCAAGTATGTCTCACTTGAGCGTTCACTGCGCGGCGGGTTCAATCGTGACCGCGGAATCAATGCCCAGGTCGAAGGCCTGGGTATCGTGCTCGGCGGGCGGCACAATATCATTCGAAACAGCCATATCGCCTACGGCGACGGGGATGGAATCTCGGTCTATGGCGAATACAACCGCGTGGAGAACTGCCTGATTCATGACTTCAACTGGTCGGCCACCGATTGTGCGCCGATCAACGTGACCGGCGTGGGCCATGTCATCACCCGCAACACCATTTTCAACTCAGCGCGATCGATCATCGTGCACCGCCGACTTCGTCAGGGTGAAATTTCCCACAACCGACTCTTCAACGCCGGCCTGGTCTGCCGCGATCTGGGAATGACCTACACCTATCAGACCGATGGTCAGGGCACGCGGATCGCCTACAACATCATTCACCACAACTGGGCGGTTCGATCCGGCTGTGTGGGCATCTATCTGGATGATCAGACCAGCAGACATGTGGTCCATCACAACGTGGTCTACCAGGTCAATGAGGCGATCGCGCTCAATCCGCCCGACAGCAAACACAATCTTATCGCCAACAATACGCTCCTGGCATTCGCCAACAGCATCAGCATGTCCCTTCGCCGGCCCCAGGACATGACCGGGACGGTGATTCGCAACAACATTTTCCGGGGCGGGGTCACCGCCGAAGAGCACATGCCCAATGTCACGATCGACACCAACCTGTTTCGCCAGGTTGATCCCCTCTTCGTCGATGCCGATGCGAAGGATTTTCGGCTCCGCGAGGGCTCTCCGGCCATTGATGCCGGGACGCCGATTCCGCCCTGGACTTTCCCCATCACGGGTAAGTCCCCGGACCTGGGGGCTTTTCCCTTCGGTGCAGCGCCGTGGCGGGCGGGTTGCGATCTGCCCGCCGCCGAGCGGATTGAACTTCCCACCATCGATCTGCGACCCTTCCGGGATGGAAGCTGGCACCCGCTGAACGTGGTCAACGAGCCGTAAGCGCTTGTGGGGCGATGAGGGCAAGGTTCCCGCCCGGATTCTTCTTTGACCCGTGCGCACCGGCGCGGCATTCGCTATCATCCCCACCGGGGTTCGGCCCGATTCCGTCGGTCCGCCAAAGCCTTGCCGCATCGCCGACCGGAACCAACTCCCGCTCTCCCGGATATCGCCCCGGGGGCTGGGAGTCCGCCCGAACGATCGCCTTCAAGTGACACGCACGCCAACGATTCGCCTCGTCCCTACCCGACACGCCCATGCCCTCAACGCAAGCCACCCATGCCCCCCCGACGCCCGCTCGCGTTCTGACTCACCTCCAGCACCTCGAGGCCGAGTCGATCCACATCATCCGCGAGGTTGCCGCCGAGTTCGACAACCCGGTCATGCTTTTTTCCATCGGCAAAGACTCGTGCGTCATGCTCCACCTGGCCCGCAAGGCGTTTCATCCGGCCAAGCCGCCCTTTCCCCTGCTGCACATCGATACGACCTGGAACTTCCGCGACATGTATCGATTTCGCAATGAATACATCGTCGGCGAACTGGGGATGGAGTGCCTGGTACACATCAATGAAGAAGGTCTCAAGCGTGGCGTGGACCCCTTCCGCGATGGCAGCAAGGTCTTTACCGATGTGATGAACCTGGGCGCGTTGCGTCAGGCACTGGACAAGTACGGCTTTGATGCGGCGTTCGGCGGCGGCCGTCGCGATGAGGAGAAAGCACGCGCCAAGGAGCGCGTCTATTCCTTTCGCGACGCCAATCACCAGTGGGACCCTAAGAACCAACGGCCCGAGCTGTGGAACCTGTACAACGGAATGGTCCAGAAGGGCGAGCAGATTCGAGCCTTTCCCCTGAGTAACTGGACCGAACTGGACATCTGGCAATACATTCACCTTGAAAACATCCGGCTGGTGCCGGCCTACTTCGCCAGCGAGCGCGATGTGGTGGAATTCGAGGGCAACCTGATCGCCGTGGATGATGGCCGTGTTCCTGAAAAGCTCAGGAAAACCTCGCGCCGGGAATGGATTCGCTTCCGGACCCTGGGCGACTATCCGCTCAGTGGAGGAACCCTCAGCCGCGCAACCACGCTGCCGGAGATCATCCAGGAAATGCTTCTGGCCACGCGCTCCGAACGTGAAGGGCGCGCCATCGACAAGGACCCGGGCGCGAGCATGGAAGAGAAGAAACGTCAAGGCTACTACTGATGATCGAACAGAACGAACTGATCGCCGGCGATATCCACGCCTATCTTCAGCAACACGAGCGGAAGGAACTGCTTCGCTTTCTGACTTGCGGGAGCGTTGACGACGGCAAATCCACGCTGATCGGCCGGATTCTGTTCGATTCCAAGATGGTCTATGAGGACCAACTCGCGGCCCTGGAGGTTGATTCCAGGCGCTTCGGCACGACGGGCGGGGCGTTTGATCCGGCGCTGCTCACCGATGGCCTGAGGGCCGAGCGCGAACAGGGCATCACCATCGATGTCGCCTACCGCTATTTCTCCACGGCGAAGCGAAAGTTCATCATCGCCGACACCCCCGGCCACCAGCAGTACACCCGCAACATGGCGACCGGGGCCAGTAACTGCGACCTGGCCATCATTCTCATCGATGCCCGTCACGGGGTGCTGGAGCAGACTCGGCGACATTCATTCATCACCTCGCTGCTTGGCATTCGTCACATCGTCGTGGCCATCAACAAGATGGACCTGGTCGACTGGTCGGAAGAGGTGTTCGAACGCATCAAGGCCCAGTACACCGAATTCGCCGTCAAGCTCAAGCTCAATGACATCCGCTTCGTGCCGATGAGCGCACTGGAAGGCGAGAACGTGGTCCATACCTCCGGGCGCATGCCCTGGTACACCGGGCCGACGCTGAT
Source organism: Phycisphaeraceae bacterium (assembly GCA_020831765.1). Lineage (GTDB taxonomy): Bacteria > Planctomycetota > Phycisphaerae > Phycisphaerales > Phycisphaeraceae > JAFIFY01. Next base: position 41,225 of record JAFIFY010000111.1, read on the forward strand.
GCATGTGCTGGAAAACGTCGTCATCGTCAGTGACCGTGACTTCGCCCGCTTTCGCCTTCCGATCCAGTTCGTCAATCGCCCGAACCTGGACTTTCGCGGGTTCACCGGCACCATCGCCGGAGGGATTGTCCGGCCGGGCGATCCTGTCATCGTGCTGCCCAGCAAGAAGCTCAGCCGCGTCCGACGGATCGTGACCATGGATGGCGACCTGGATGAGGCGTTCACACCTCAATCCGTGACGCTCACCCTGGAAGATGAAATCGATGCTTCCCGAGGCGACATGATCGTCCACCCCGATGATCAGCCCCGGATCGCCCGTGCCTTTGAAGCCATGATCGTCTGGATGGCCGATGAGCCGATGCCGGTCGGTGGCCAGTACCTGATCAAGCACACCACCCGAACCAGCCCCGGTGTTTTGACCGCCATTCGTCATCGTGTCGATGTCAACACGCTTGAGCAGCAGGATACCGATCACTTGAACCTCAATGAGATCGGGCGATGCGTCGTCGCACTGCAACGGCCGATCTGCTTCGACCCCTATCAGCAGAACCGTTCGACCGGCGGATTCATCCTGATCGATCGACTGACGAATAACACGGTCGGCGCCGGCATGATCCTGGACCACGATCCTCAGCAACTGCGCGGAACCCATCGCCGCGACATGTATCTGGCGCCCGTTCAGGTTCAGCGACATGACAGCCACATCACACTCGAGCAGCGGTTCCAGCGCCTCGGACAGCGGCCGGCCACCATCTGGCTGACGGGGCTGACCGGTTCGGGCAAGAGCGCGATCGCCTATGCGCTCGAGGAGCGGCTGTTCAACGCCGGCTACCTGGCTCATGTGCTCGATGGACGCAACGCCCGGTTAGGCCTAAGCGTGGACCTTACGTTCACCGATGAGGATCGCGCTGAAAACCAACGACGCGCGGCGGAAGTGGCCAAGCTGTTCAACAACGCCGGATTGATCAGCATCTGCGCCTTCATGTCGCCACACGCCGATGACCGGGACTGGGCAAGGAAAATCGTTGAGCGGGGCGGATTCCCCTTCTTCGAAGTCTATTGCCATGCCCCCGAGGATGTTCTTGAAGAGCGCATCCGCAAGGCTCGGGAAGGCAATATCGACACGGAGAAGGTGATCGCGTTCAGCGATCTGGATTCGCCATACGAGCCGCCGAAGAACCCGACGCTGCTTCTGGAAACCCAGGAGCTGACGCTCGAGCAAAGCGTTGACCAGCTCATGGACCTGCTAACCCGGGAAAAGATCATCCGCTGACACCCCGAGAGCCCGGTGGCGGCAGATCTCAAAAAAAGCCCCGCGGCCATACCCCTTTGGCGGTGAGTGGGGCAAGGCCGCGGGAAGTACATACGTTGTTGGGCCGCCCTTCATGGACTCGGGCGGACACCGGTCTTCAGAACGTCTCAGCCCTTGATCTCGATCTTGCGGGGCTTGACTTCTTCACGCTTACGGAAGACCAGGCGAAGCACACCGTTCTCGATCGAGGCATCCACGCTGTTCTCGTCGATCGTGTCGGGCAGGTTGAACGTGCGGCTGACACGGGTCGCTCGACGCTCATTGAGGTGGACTTCACCTTCCCGCTTCTCGTGCTCACGATGCGCCAGGATGGTCAGGGCGCCGTTCTCGACGGTCACATCGATCTGGTCACGGGTGAATCCCGGCAGCTCCGCATCGATGTAGAGCATCTCGGCATCTTCGCGGATGTCCACCGGATAACGCGCGGTCAGCACATCCTCGCTGGGCCTCCAGTCATTGAACAGGCGGCTCAGTTCACGATCAAAGACTCGCATGGGACTGGACACGGTCGCGGGCATTCTGTTGGTCAGCATGACAAGCTCCTTTCTGGCTCGATGGCCTCACAAACCTGAACTTGACTCTTGAACACCACTGTTTGGATCGCTCCGACGCCGCGCCCCTGAAGCTCAAACATTCAGGCTGCGGCAGCGGGGCAACTTCGCACAGGAGTGATGCAACGACCGTGCCGGGGTCGAAAGTCGTAAGTGACGATAATTGAAATATTTATGAACGATAAGACAAGGCCGGATTCTGCCATATTGGCAGTTTGGCCCTGGATGGGGATTCACAATTGCAGTCAGGTTGGGCTCTGGTCGCAAGCGGCAGGGAAGTCCATGCCAGGTTCACCCATGCCCGGGCGCATCGCCCGTTTCGAGGGCACCCGTTCCGGGGTGGGCTATTCCGGGGGTGCCCGTTCCGGGGGTGGACTATTCCGGGGGTGGACTATTCCGGGGTGGCCCATGGGGCGAAGCTGTCGCCGATGCCGCTGGCCAGATAGCCGCCATCCACCACGAGGCAATGCCCGTTGACAAAACCGGCCGCGGGCGATGCGAGGTAGATCGCAGCGCCGGCGATCTCCGATGCCTCGCCAAACCGGCCCATCGGGGTGTGCTCGAGAATCCGTCGGCCGCGGTCGGTGTTCTCGATCATCTTCCGATTGATGTCAGTAGGGATGAACCCGGGGGCGATCGAATTGGTGCGTATGCCGTACTTGGCCCATTCGTTGGCCAGGCTTCGTGTGAGGCCCATGATGGCGTTCTTCGCCGCCGCGTATGCCGCCACTTCCACCAGATCGACAAAACTGGATATCGACGCCAGGTTGATGATGCAGCCTGAATGCTGCTCGCGCATCAGGACACCGGCGGCCTGGGCACACCTCAGCGAACCGGTGACGTGGGTGTTGTAGATTTCATTGAACTGCTCCGGAGTGAGTTCAAAGGTCGGCTTGCGAAGCATGACCCCGGCGCTGTTCACAAGAATATCCAGTCGCCCGAACTCGTCGACCACTTCGGCGATCGCCTTCTCCACGCTCTTATTGTTGGTCACATCGAGGGAAACCCCGGCCACGTAAGGCTCGGCATCATCGGCGATATGGTCGGCATCGTTGGCCTCGGCGGTACGCTGGATTTCCTTGACCGCCTGCTCGACCTTCTCCCGGTTGCGCGAGCCGACCATGACCCGTGCTCCATGGTCCACCAGCCCGACGGCGATGGCCATGCCGATACCGCTGGCACCGCCGGTCACCAGTGCCACTTTGCCGGAAAGATCAAACCATGGGGTTCTTGCCATGGATGCTGCGCTCCTTCTTCATCGGAATCAACCCTCCAGCATAGCACATGTCGCCCACCGCCGAATCACCGGGCCTTGGGAAGGAACCCCGTCTCCATGACAGGCGAATTCGGTCCCGGCGATGACGGATACGCCATCACCTTGCCGCCGCGACCCCGGCCTGACTTTGAAGCGCGGCGAGAATGCGGCGATGAGGATTGGACATCGGCAACTTCAGAACGGCCGACAGATCGGCCCATTTCCGGCCATCACCGATATTCAAACGATGTTTCACGTGAAACCACCTGACTTCAAAGCGAACCAGTCGATGGGTCGTTCGATGATCGAAGTGGAGCATTAATGAACCCGACCTCTTGCCGCCACCACGAGCACCCAACCGGATGCCCGCGATCGACTCCAATTGTGGCTGGTCGCCTTCGGCCGGGGCTTCGATCGTCAGGAACTGCCACAATCCCGACCACAGTCCCACCGGCCCGCGCCGCTCCACAATCCATCGCCGCCGCCCGGTCCGCTTGTCCTCATGCTCAACCACGAACACGCGATGAACCACAGGTAGCACGGTCGCGGGCTTGGCACCCACGCCGAATCGCTCAGGTTTGCCGGACTGGCGGCCCACGCACAACTTCACCAGCGGGCATCGGCCGCACTGAGGATTGCGCGGCCGGCAGACCACAGCGCCCAACTCCATCATCGCCTGATTGAAATCGCCCGGATCACGCGGACTGACCCACTGCGCTGCGATCTTCTCACACCGCTTGCGCAGAAGCGGATCATCCGGCGGTTCGGGCAGGGCCAGTATCCGGCTGACCACACGGATCACATTGCCATCCACCGCCGGCACCGCGCGGCCGAAAGCAATCGATGCCACCGCGCCGGCCGTGTATCGACCCACACCTGGCAGCCGCAGCAAATCCTCGAAACAACGCGGGAACCGCCCGGCGCGCTCACCCACCACAACCCGCGCCGCCCGATGCAACAGCCTCGCCCGCCGGTAATACCCCAGACCTTCCCATAGTTTGTAAACCTCTTCCTCTCCCGCCTCGGCCAGATGCTCGATGGTCGGGAAACGCTCGATGAACCGCCGGTAGTAGTCCACGACCGTGGCGACTTGCGTCTGCTGGAGCATCGCTTCGCTGACCAGAACCCGATAAGGATCGGCCGCGCTGCGTCGATCCCCCACCCGCCGCGGCGCAACCCGCCAGGGCAACTGGCGATACTCCCGACGATACCAGGCAAGCAACCCCCGACGAACCTTGCCGGCGATGGCTTGAGCCACCGCTGCGTCCACAGAATCCTGTTTTCTGAACTTGCCCAAACTACCTGACCTCTTCTCGGATTCTGACCGAGTGCTTAGACTTTTCACGATGATCATTGCCCGCCAGATCTCGGTTTCGGGTGAAAACTGTGACCGCCGCACACACCACGTTTCCTGGAATCCCGGGGTACCAAGATTGTAAGTTGGCAGGGTGGATTCGCGTGAATATAGTTGACCTCAAGGCCTGAACCATGACGGAACAATCAATTTCTCCCCCGCATTCACCCCTGCCCGCCCACTCCCAACGCAGCGCATCGCTGTTGCGCTGGCTGACTCTGGCGCTGGTCGTGGCCACGTTTGTTCTGGTCACGTCCGGTGGCTTGGTTACGAGCAAGCATGCGGGGATGGCGGTGCCGGACTGGCCGACGAGTTTTGGTCGGTGGCTGCTGCTGCCGGTCTGGTTGTGGTCGGACCTGGCGGTGCTGCTGGAGCACAATCACCGGATCAAGGGTGCCATTGGCGGACTGCTGGCGATCGCGGTGGTGGCCGCCGCGTGGCGATATCGAGCCCCGATCCGGGGGCTGGCGGTGGCTGTCCTGGTGATGTACATCGTCCAGGGCCTGATGGGCGGATTCCGCGTCACGGAAAATTCCACGACGCTGGCGGTGGTTCACGGCGTCTTCGGGCAGGTGGTGCTGGGTGGCTGCGTGCTCATGGCGGTGCTGGCCAGCCCTTGGTGGAGGCGGTTCGAGCGGCATGCCCCGGAGCATCGGAAAGCCGAACCGGCCGGGACCGTGAGAAGCGGCCGGCTGTCGCCGCTTACGTTCAAGCTGGCGGTCGTTTTCCTGACGTTGCTGGTCGTGCAGCTCACGCTCGGGGCGGTGACTCGCCACAATCACGGAGCGTCGGCGATTCCCGATGCCCCGGCGGTGTATGGCGGCATCATTCCACCACTGGACCCGAACATCCGGATCGATCGCTTCCAGGAGCTTGGCGGCACCGAGTTCCAGGTGCCCTTCGGAACGCCGATCCTCCCGATGGAAGCCATCGAGACCGGGCAACGCCCCGACCTGCTGGCACAGTGGACCTTCCTGCCCGCTTCGCCGCCGACGGCCTCGATCCTATGGACCCATTACGCTCATCGCGTGATGGCCATGCTGGTGCTGCCGGTGATCCTGGTGTGGCTGCTGATTCGGCTGAGGCGGGAGCCGGGCTTTGCGCCGAGCGTGGCCGAAGCCGGACAACGCGCCGTCAGCGGGCTTCGCGGGCCGGCAGTCGCTATGATCCTGATGTTCCTGGGGCAGGTGCTGTTGGGGTTTTCGATCATCTGGTCGCGCAAAGAACCGTACATCGCCACGGGCCACCAGGCCCTGGGCGCGGCGATTCTGGGCGTCTCAGTCTTGCTCGCCGCACGCTGTTACCGACTGGCGACCGCATCACCGATGCCGGACACGATCCAGGCCCAGTCATCGAGCCCGCCTGCCGCCACCCCACAAGGTCTTAGCCCCCGAGTTGTCTGAATCATGAGTCGGCTGACGCGAACCACCGCAATTTCCGCATCGCTTTCCTCGCCGGATTCGGCTTCACCGACCCTGGCGCAGGATGTAGTGACGCTCACCAAGGCCAGGCTCACCCTGCTGGTGATCGTCACCGCATGGCTTGGATTCGCCCTCGGTTACCAATCATTGAATCTGTCGATCGCGGGGATCGGCGACTGGATGGTTCTGCTGGCCACGTTGCTTGGCGTATGCATGGCATCAATGGGCGCTGGCGCGATCAACCAGGTGATGGAGCGCGATGCCGACCGCCAGATGCGAAGAACCGGCCGGAGGCCCGTGGCTGCCAGGCGAATGACGCCGGGCACGGCATCGGCCATCGGCATCGGCCTGATCGCCGGCGGCCTGATCATTCTTGCCACATGGACCACGCCTCTGGCGGTCTGGCTCACCTTCGCGACGGTGATGCTCTACACCGCCGTGTACACACCGCTCAAGCGGCTTACCTGGATCGCAACACCCGTCGGCGCCCTCCCCGGCGCTATTCCGCCGCTGATCGGCTTTGCCGCGGCGACGGGCACGCTGGCCACCAGCGCCTGGGTCATGTTCGCCATCATGGTCGCCTGGCAGATGCCCCACTTTTACGCGATCGCCTGGCTTTACCGCGACGATTACGCCCGGGGCGGCTTCCCCATGCTTCCCGTGATCGACACCGATGGCCGGCGGACATTTCGCCAGATTCTTCTGTGGTGCATCGCCCTGTTGGCCATCACCGCCGCCGCGTTCTGGCTCGGCACCGCCGGGTGGGTTTTCCTGGTCGTCGGGCTCCTGAGCGGCGGCGGGTTTCTCATGCTGGCCATCCGCCTGATTCACAGGCCCAGCCCCGTCCGGGCTCGCGTGCTTTTCCTGGCATCGCTGGTTTATCTGCCCATCATTCTGGCCTGTCTGGCGTTGGACCATGGTTGATCTTCAAGCCCCGGAGACCGATCGATCCGACTCGGTCGAACCCAATGGTCACGCGATCGAGGCGCGGGGGCTTAGCCATGCTTTTATGCGACGGGGGCGCGAAGCGAAGCGAAACGGAACGGCCAGGATTCAGGCCCTGCGGGATGTTCAGTTCACGGTGGGGTCGGGAGAAATCGTTGGCGTGCTCGGGCCCAACGGAAGCGGTAAGAGCACCCTGTTTCGCATCATCGCCACACTGCTGACCGCCGACCATGGGCAGGTGCGGCTGTTTGGTGTGGATGTCGGTCTGCAACCAGCGCGGGCCCGGAACCTGTTCGGCATCGTTTTTCAGTCGCCCGCGGTGGATCGAATGCTATCGGCCCGCGAAAACCTGCACCATCAGGCCGCGCTGTATGGCCTCAAGCCCCGCGATCTCACCGGCGTGATGGCCGGCTTGCTGGAGCGATTCGATCTCACCGGCCGCGCCGACGATCCGGTCGGCATGCTCAGTGGCGGCTTTCAGCGACGCGTTGAACTGGCCAAAGCCATGCTTCACCGGCCCCGCATTCTTCTGATGGATGAGCCCTCGGCATCGATTGATCCGGCCGCGCGACTGGAGATGTGGCGACACTTGCAGGCCCTTCGGCAATCCGACGGCCTGACGGTATTTCTGACCACCCATCTACTCGAAGAAGCGGAACGTTGCGATCGGCTGTTGATGATGCACGAGGGGCGACTCGTCGCCGATGGAACGCCCACACAACTCAAAGCGGATAGCGGCGTGGCCGTTCTGAACCTCACCCCTCGGCATGAACCGGGGGATGATCCGGATCGTCTGTCGGCTCGGCTTATCGAGGCGATCGCCGCGCAAACCACGCCGGATGGCGGGCGTTGGCCCGCCGAAAAACGCGATGGCCAGGTGATCATCCGCCATCCGCATGTGAACCGCCTGGCGGCCGAACTTCTCAATCACCACGCATCGTGGATCGAGCAACTTCATCTCGGCCATCCGACCCTCGAAGATGCGTTCGTCGCGTTGACCGGACGGCGATTGGAGGAGTAAGAGCGTTCAGTGCTGGCGTCCGCTGGCCGAATGTTTGAATGCCAACGCCGTAACCCGGCCCAAAGGTTCGCTCAATGCGTGGTAGGTGCCGCTTCCGGGGGCGGGGTTCCATCGATACCCCGTAAAGAGGATTTCGTTGCCAAACGAGCTTGCGGTGCCATTCGTACCTGACGTCTTCTCCGCCCTCCGTGCATAGTGCCTTCGAGCCGCTGTGCCTCCTTACTTGAACATCAGCGGCCGTCCGATCTGGTCGGGCTCACTCAAGCGCAGAAACTCGACCATGCTTCGAAAATCCAAGGACTGGTCGTCGGGATCGAAGTCGATATCCCAAGGGAAGGTATGAAAACCACTATAGGGAACAGACAGCGTTACGAGAGGTCTGTCCAAGTGGACATAGAAGTTCAACTCACTGCTTCGCCCATCCGTAAAAGTCAAACGTGCGACATAGGGCCTCCTGACGAGCTGTCCGCGTGGCGATGGATGGTCGGCGTTGCACAGGAACGCCACAAACTCATCGATCATGTCCTGACGTGTGATGACGGCGGCAAGTGCAGTGCTCGCGGTGTGCTCAAGCTCAATACGCGTGACCGGAACCATTACCTCGCCGCGCTCCACCATCGCGATGACACGGTCATAGTTGCCATCACAACCCCCGCAGACAGCGATCCCCAGCATGCCCAGAAGCAAGAGCAGACGCCTATTCGTCATGGCAATCTCCTAAGGGGGGGGGATGAGCAGACGGCCCACAGCAAGGGGATCGATACTCACGTCTGTGAACTGATAGCGGCGTGAGAACTCGTATGTGATCTTGTGGTCGAAGCCTTGATAGCCGAAGCGATCCTGCAACCTCCAGCCCGCATTGTAGCTCTCCCAGTGACGGCGATAACGCACTTCGGGGAAATCGTACCTATCTTCGATCGTCACGGTCCACTCGATCTCATGGTGGCAGGTCGTGTGAATGAAGGGACCCAAATCGAAGCCGGGAGGCATTCGGAGGCCTTGGAGGGGCGCAAGGCCTCTTCGCACCAAGGGTTCCCTGTATTGCTTCGCGGTCCCCGATTTACCAACCCCGGATCGAAAAAACCACACTGAGGCTCAGGGTGGGCTGACCCGCCCCCATTCGACCGAGGGAATTCAGGACGAACATTGCCGATTCCACGCCGGACACCCACTTTCAGGAGAGATCCTTGGTCGACTCTGGACTTACCAGCGAATTACGGGGCCGTGTTGCAGTCAGGCCAACGTCCGGACCTGGCTCAGCGGTTGCTTCAATCCTCGCTCCGATGCTTCAGGAACCGGGCGGCTTCCTGGGTCAGCAGGTCAGTCTCAGCGCCTCGGGCATATCGCTCCAGCAATGCGATGGCCCGCGGCGTACCAATCCGATTCAGGACCATCACCGCCCGACTCGCCCGCCGATCGTTGTCGGTTCGGCCCTCTGGCCGGCCAAGCTCGGCCACGATCTCTTCAAGTCGCTCGATGATCGGATCGGGCAGCTCTCTCTTGCCGATGACGAGCTTCAGCGTCGGACGTATCTTGCCGCCCATCTCAAGCAAGTCGCTGTAGGCCCTCTCCCGCCGCGCGAAGCGCTCATCACCAAGCTGCTCGATCAGGGCCTCAACCTCGTCAACTTGAACCTCGGCCGAAGCGAGTCGGGATGCGATGAACTCGACCGTCACGTCGCCATACCTGGCCAAGCTTCCAGCGGCTCGCCAACCCTCCAGTGTCGCGCCGCTTTCCATGGTCGCCCATATCCGGTCGAGCGACTCATCGTCCCGCTCTTCCCGCTCCCGAATCGAACGCTCCAGCGCTTGAGGCATGCGCCAGATCGTCACCGTACCGTCTGAATACCCAGCCGCCACAAGGCCTGACCGGGCATCCACCGCGAGCGCTGTGACCGAGGCATCGACCTCAGGAAAGCGATGCACCCGGCTGTTCTCGACCAGGTCCCAGACCTCGAGCCTTCCATCGCTTCCACCCACCAGGAGCAGATCCGAACGACCCGGCGCGAACGCAAGCGGTCGCGGTACCATCACATCGGGCAATCCGACCGCATCCAAGAGCAGAACCCGTCCCCCACCCACGAACTCAAAAAGCTGCACCTGGCGATTGCTCGTGGCCAGCGCCAGCAACGATCCATCGGGCGCCAGAGCCGCCCTCGCGTTAGCGCGTCGGATACGAACATCCTGTGGCGTGAAGCCGCCCAGAAAATGATGCTCGACCTTCATCGAGATTCCATCCCAGAGCGTCGCGGCATCATTCTCCACCACGGAGAACCACCGCCCCTGCTCCGAGAACGTCACCTGTCCGCCCATGGTGGGAAGATTCCCAAGTTCCTCCAGCGCCGGCTCGCGGTCGCCCACCCACCGCCGGATCGCACTGCCGATGGTGAACGTCATCACCGCCGAACCATCTCGCGGCGAAAAACTGCCGCTGAGCATCACCGGCGGCAGCGCAACCGCATCGATCCGTTCCCGACGATCCGTATCCCAAACCAGCACGCTCGCATGCTGGGCAACCCGTTCGGCGACCTTAACTCGCCCACGCCCGATGTGCAGGTCCGACGAGTCGACTGTCAGGCTCGCTGGAAAACCACCAAGAACTTCCTGTTCATCCACATTCCAGACAATCACCCGATCGTTGGCATCCCATGAAGCAAGCAATCCCGACTGATAATCCATCGCGAGCAGACGCACCGGCGCCAGGTGGCCTTCATGGGCACGGGGCCGATCACCGGTTGTCAGGTCGATCACCTCGACCGATCCGGTGCGGCGAGCAGCGATGAAGTAACGCCCCTCGCCGGACAATGCGACGCTGCTGTTTCCCCCCACCCGCATGTGGTGTGGAAACCGCTCACGACGATGGAGGACTTCACCATCACGAACTCGCCATACCGTCAGGGTTCCGTTGGTATTTCGCGCTGCCACCGTCGAGCCGTCCGCTGAGCAGGCCAGCGAAACAAACCCGCGAGCGCCCGGCTCCTGAAGACTCCGAACCAAATCATCTGTCTGGCCATTGAGAAGCGACACCGCTCCGGTTGTCTGCGCCGCCACCAATCGCTTTCCATCGGGCATCAGGACCAAGCCGGAGACCGCCGCGCCCAATTCAATCCGCTTGCCCACCGGCTGAAGCGTGGACACGTCCCACTGAAGGACCAGGCCATTGCTCGTACCCACACCCACCCGGCTCCGATCATTGTCCATGGCCAGGCACTGCCCCACGACACCCTGGGGAAACGCCAACTCGGCTTCCAGCTCTCCCGTACGGACATCCATCATGGCCACGCGGTCACCCAGCAGAAGCATCGCCCGCGTGCCGTCCTGGCTCAGACCCAATGAAGGATTGCTCGGGCGTTCCGAGGTCGGTTGCGGATATCGGGCGATCAGCCGCCTGTTCTCTGCATCAAAAACGGAAATCGATCGCCCGCAGCGGGCAGCCACGCGGCGACCGTCTCCCGAGAACGCAAGCTCCTGGACCACGGCCCCATGTCCTCCCACCTCGCCCAGGTGCTTCCCCTCGGCCACATCCACAAGTGCCACCGTGCCATCGGCGTAGCCCAGCGCGGCAATCGAGCCCGAAGGTGCGAACGCAACCGCCTGGGCGCTCTGCTCGACCCACGGTCGTGATTCACCCAGCCGAACCACCCGGGCATCCGGCTCGGCGCGCACCTCGACCGAATCCAGCGCCGCCAGAGATATCAAGAACGCAAGCAAAACATGTCGGATACCAGACACCGGGAAACGGATCTCCAAGCGAACCATGTCATCGTTCTCCAGATTACCTGAACATTCAGGGCCTCGATCACCCGTGAACAACCCCAGACTATAGCATCGCAGTGTCCTCGCACTCGTCGATCCGATCGGCATGTTTTCGGAGCAACAGTCGGAAAACCGACAACCATCGGGTAAGCTCCAATACCCGACTCTTGACAGGATGCTCGTAAAATTGAGGATGATTCTCAATGAGTATTCGATGGAAACTGCTTGCCCTTCTGCTGGTGATGACACTCGGACCTTTGCTGGTCTCGCGGGCCATGGATATCTGGGCCATTGGAAATCTCGGGCGTGAGGTGGGGACGGAGGTTCGAGTATCCCTGACCCTTGATGCCCGGCTCGATCTGATGCGGCTCATCGAGAGCTACGCCACCATCATCGAGCGTGAATCGACGATCGGCATGTTGCTGCTGAGGAATCAGGCGCGTGAGGTGGAGTTTCTGCTTGATCAGCGTCAGCCGGATGGTGATGAACGGACGTTGTTTTTCAGCCGGGATTTCGAAGGGAACGGCGCCACGATCCCGGGCATGATCCGCTCGGAACATCACGGTAGACTTCTGCCCGATGGCGAAATCGAGCCGCGCTGGGTGAGCTTCCAGCATCCGGTCTTCCACCACGCGCCGGGCGTCGAGATGGAAGCCGTGCATGATGATCTCATCCGACTTTCCGGGGTCGGCCGAAAGTTCGCCCAGCTCTCCGAGACACTGACGGCGGTGCTCTGGCAGTATGTCTCCCTCGACAACGGGGCCCATGTGTCATGGCCGGGCAAGGGCGAATATCCGGAAGATTTCGACCCACGGGACAGGAGTTGGTATCGGTCGGCGATGGAACAAGGCCGGCCGGGGTGGCAGCCGCCGATCGGCGATGTCACCACCGGACGCGCCGTCCTGACCGCCAGCATGCCGGTGTTCCGCCATGTCGAGCGCGATGGGCAAATCGAGCGCATCCCCGCAGGGGTGACCGGGCTGGATGTTCCACTGGCCAGTGTGCTTGGCACAGCAAGGCTGAACACCCCCTGGGCCCATGAAGCCGAGCTGCTGCTGATCCGTCTGGCCGGTCAAGAGGAGGCCCATCAGTTCACCGAAACGCCACCCGACGCCCAAACGGTTCCCATCATCTTCGCCCAGAGTTCATTCCGCGAGGAGCAGCAGGACTGGCGGCGTCCGCCAAGCTTTCGGGTCCTGGGTCTGCCCGAGGGGTCGGGATTCGAGCCGATCCTGGCCGACATGGTCAATGGTCGCCTGGATGTTCGGACGGTGGAATTAAAGGAGCGAACCTATCTTTGCGGCTACGGACCGATCGAAGTCGAAGGGCAGGCCGCCGGCTATCTGGTGATCATGGTGCCCGAGCCGGCCATTACCCAACAGGCGACTGAACTTGAGCAACAGATTCATGACCAGTTCTGGACATTGCTGCACCAGACCGGGATGGTGGCTCTGCTGGTCGCGGCGCTGGGGGTCATCCTGGCCTGGCGTGGAGCATCGCGCGTGACGCGGCCGGTGCGTGAGCTGGCCCAGGCGGCGGGGCGAATCGCCGAAGGAGACCTGGACCATCCACCGGCCGAACCTCGGGGGCGGGACGAGCTGGACCAGATGGTTCGCGCCTTTGCGCGGATGGTCCCGGCACTGCGCGATCACATGCGAATCCGCGAATCACTTCGCCTTGCCACCGAAGTGCAGCAGAGCCTGTTGCCCGAAGGGCCCCCGACCATTGAAGGGCTTGAACTGGCCGGTGACAGCCGGTATTGCGATGAGACCGGCGGCGATTATTTCGACTATCTGCGCTTCCAGCGGCTCGGCCCACGGCACCTGGCCGTCGCGATCGGCGATGTGACCGGTCACGGCGTGGCCGCAGCGCTGCTCATGGCCACGGCCCGCGGCATTCTTCGAAGTCGCGTCAACCAGAGCGGTTCACTCGCCGAGGCCTTCGGTGACATCAATCGGCATCTTGTCGAAGACCAGTGTCACGGTCGATTCATGACCTTGTTCTACCTGGTCATCGACCTGGACGATCGCAAGCTGCGGTGGCTGAGTTGCGGCCATGATCCGGCGTGGCTGATCGACGTCGAATCCGGGCGTTCAACCATGCTGGAAGGCGCTGATGTGCCGCTGGGCGTTGCGCCGGACTGGAGCTTCAACGAAAGCGAGCGGCCGATGCCCGATCGTGAAAGCCTGATCGTCGTTGGGACCGATGGTATCTGGGAAACCGCCGATGCGCAGGGCCGGTTTTACGGCAAGGATCGCCTCGTGGAAGTTGTGCTGCGGCATCGCCTCGAGCCAACACGAGCGATCATCGATGCGGTGCTCGCTGATCTTGCGGCGTTCCGTGGCGAGCGGCGGCAGCGCGATGATGTCACGCTGGTGATTGTTCGCATACTCCCCGATGCCCTTCAGACAGCCGGCACCTGACGGTTGTCGCTCCGGTAACACGTTCACGGCCCTCTGCCATCCAAGCGTTCAGTCCAGATCGCCGCGCTCCCATCGCCTGAGGAAATCAACAAGCTCCGCGACGGCAGCGCTCCGTGCATGGCGCACGAAGTATCCGCTGCCGGCCTTGCCCAGCGTGAGTCGGCCGGTGGGCTCTACATCAAGCAGGTGGCCGACGCAGTACCCGGCATTGAACCGATCGCCGGCTCCGGTACTCTTGATCGGCCTCGGGCAGAACGGCCCTTGGGCGAACGTCACACCTTCGGCGCCCGCCATGGCGGCGCTCTTGAGGCAGTGCGTCACCACTTCATCGATCCCCAGCATGCGGCGGATCGATTCGGCCTGCCGCATCAACGCCTCCGGCTCTTCTTCGGCGGTGGAAATGTCCAGTGCGGATGCGATGGCGTTGGCTTCGTTGAGATTGCCCCCCAGCGTCAGCGGACCGGCCGCCTCGAACCCCTTGAGCACCTCGAGCATCGCCCGGATATCCTCGACACTTCGGCCACGCGGGTCGACCAGGTCAACAAAGAATCGAGGCCGATGATCCAACTTGCTGAAAACCTCGCGCTGAAGCTTCTTCCAGCACTCGGTCATGTGCGGGTAAAGCGTCCAATCGGTAATGGCGATCAGGGAAGCTTTGCGGCAGGCGTCAAGATAAGCACCGTCGGCCAATACCCGGTCCAATAGATCAGGATCGAACTCGGCCAACTGGCTTACCGCCGAGAGCATGTACTTGCCATCCTGAAACTCGAGGGCCAGCGTCCGGCCCGGCTGGGAGCCCCATGAATGGCAGCTCCGGCACGCCCGGGCGAATGGTTCGAACGCCGCGTGAATCGGTGTGCCCAGTGTGCCGAAATAATCGAGCTTGATGCCCAGGGCAAGCAGGCCGTCACCGAGATTCACCGCGCAGCCGCCGGCGTGAATGCCGGTGATGACGATTTCGCGAAGGCTGCTCTTCCCCGCCGCGCCTTGGATCAGACCCGCGAACTGCCCGATGGTGTCCACGGGTTTGAATCTCGATAGCGTCTGGCGCTGATCGACCACGCTGATCATCTCATCCACAAAACCATCAAAGCCCGCCACAACCTGAAACTCGGCAAGGCGCGCGGCCGACTCATTCAGACGGTCAATCAGTGAGGCAAAATCAGGCGTCATCCAATGCTCCAATCAGGGTCTGCTGATCGCCGCATTCTAATCAAAACCACCCTCCCCCCAATGGCGGCATCGGTCCCCGTCAGCGCGGCCGGCCGATCGGCGACACTCCATTCATCGCCCATTTGCTTCTTGGCCGTGGCAGCGTTGCCACTGGACGGGTCAACGCGACCGTGCGAATTCCGTGAACTGTTCACCCGAGTTTGCGCAATTCCTGCTCCGGCCAATGTCCGACCGCTTTGACAGATGACAGACCAATCCGCAGAATCTCAATTTCCGCTTTGATGCGGCCTGCCTCCTGACTTCGACCTCCTGAAATCAAAGAGAGACAACTGATGGGCCTGAACCTGAAACCTGTTGAATCGTGTGAGTTGGACCTGGTCTCCCTGGGCGAATGCATGGTCCGGCTGAGCCCTCCGGGCACGGGACGCATCGAGTTCGCCAACCTGATGGAAGTGTGGGTTGGAGGGGGCGAATACAACGTCGCCTATGCCCTTTCGCGTTTGGGCCTGCGTACCGGCTGGGTGGGGGGCCTGGTGGACAATCCGGTCGGGAAGATCATTCTCAATCATGCCCGTTCGGCGGGCGTGGATGTCAGCCATGTGGTCACGTTGCCCTACGATGGAGTCGGGCGCGAGGCCCGGATCGGCCTGAACTTCACCGAGGTGGGGTCCGGCCCGCGCGCCAGCGTGACGCTCTACGATCGCGGGCACTCGGCCACCAGCAAGATGGAACCGGGCCAGGTTGACTGGAAGCACCTGTTCCAGGAGCGCGGCGTTCGCTGGCTCCACACCGGCGGCATCTTCACCTGCCTGAGCCCAACCACCCGCAAGCTTGCCGCCGAGGCCCTGATGGCGGCGCATGAAGCGGGCACCATCGTCTCGTACGACCTCAACTTCCGCTCCAAGCTCTGGAGCAGCAAGGAAGCCATCGAAACCACCCGGCCGCTGGTCCAGTACATCGACTGTCTCATCGGCAACGAAGAAGACTTCCAGGCGGTACTTGGTTACGAGGTCGAGGGCGCTGAGGCGGGGGCCGATCTCAAGAGCTTGCCGATTGAGAACTACAAGAAGATGGTCCGCCGCGTGGCCCGCGATTATCCGAACCTCAAGGTCATCGGAACGACGCTTCGCGAGGTCTACAACGCCGGGAGCAACGGCTGGTCGGCGATTCTCTACGCCTCGGAGACCGACACCTTCTATCAGGATCAGTGCCCGGGAACCAAGCAGCAGCTTTTCGTCGATCCGTTGACCATCGAAGACCGCGTGGGCGGCGGGGATGGTTTCGCCTCGGGTTTCGCCTTCGGCTTCCTGAGCGGGGCACGGACCATGGAGAAGAAGCCCGGCAAGTTCTCGATCGCATACGGTGGCGAAGCGGATTATCAGACCTGTGTCGATCTTGGCACCGCGCACGGTGCCATGCTGCAATCGACGCGCGGCGATACATCACAGATCACCCTGCCGGAACTGGAACGCGTCGCCACCGGCGGCGGCGCCCGCATCATCCGGTAAGACATGAGCGCCGGTCGCGGTCCATATCGGTCCAGCGTCGCGTTCAGATCATCACAGATAATCAGCGGCACCATGCGCGGCGATTTCGCCATGGCCGCAATACAGCAGGCCGGCCCCTCACCCCAGCCGGAACATGAAACGGCACATCTTCTTGATCAGCGAAGATTTCATCCGGTTCATCGCCCACTCCTCAGAAACACGCTTGTTGAGAAACGCCATCGTCGGGAAAGAGTGTTGAAGCAGCATGATCTTGTGCATACGAATCCGGTTCTGGATCGCCAGAGCCCATTCGTTGATCATCTCGCCGCTTCCTTCGCCGACGACTCCAGCGGCGTGAATCCGGCCGGCGGGGCTGACCAGCACCTTGACAAAGCCCTTGCCCAGATTCTCGGCGATCGCGGCACCGTAGTCCTCGTGCCGGGTCACGACCGTCTCATATCGCACCTTCCGCTTGTTCAGTTCCTCCTCCGAAGGGCCCACCCATGAGTACTGCGGCTCGGTAAAGACGGTCCATGGAACAAGGTATCGCTTGAATCTCCGCTTCATCGGCCAGGGCATCATGGAGTTGATCAGGGCCAGCATTCCCTGATGCATGGCCGCGTGAGAGAACTGGGCATAACCGTTGCAGTCCCCCGGGGCGTAGATATTGCGAGCGGTTGTTCGAAGGTATGGATTGACCTCGATCCCGCGCTCACTGTGAGCCACGCCGGCATTGTCCAGCTTCATCGACGCAAAGTCCATTCGCCGGCCCGTGGCCACCAGAATGTGCGTTGCCTCGATCGCGCCATCTTCCTCAGTCAGAAGCCGGACGCCCGAACCCGTCGCCTCCACGCGTTTCATCGTTCGGTTGGTTTTCAGTGTGATGCCATCGCGCTCAAAGGCATCTTCGATCAATGCCCTGGCATCACCATCGGTGCGCCACATCAATCCCTTGCCACGCATCACCATGGTCACCCGGGCGCCCAGCCTGGCGAAGCCCTGGGCCATTTCACTGGCGATCGCACCCGAACCGATCACGATCATCGATTCGGGCACGGACGGAAGATTGAAGAGATTCTCGTTGGTCAGCAGGGGAACCTGGTCCAATCCCTCGATCGGCGGAAGGGCGGGTCGTGTGCCGGCACAGATGAAGATGCGCCGGGCGGTGATGCGCTTCTCTCTGACCGCGAGCGTGTGGCGGTCAACGAACGATGCCTTTCCTTCGCCCAGCACGAGGTTGACGTTTGCGAACATCCGGCGGGTCTTGGCTTCGTTGATGTACTTCAGATGCTCCTGGATCCTCGGGAAGATGGAGCGTACTTCCGGGCGCGGCGTTGGCGCCAAGCCGTAATCCTCGAGTTTGTCGAATCCCGCCCGCATCTTGCCCATGCGCAGGAGCGCTTTGCTGGGAATGCACCCGACGTTCATGCACTCGCCACCGATCTTGTTGGCTTCAATCGCGCAGACGCTCAGGCCCATTTCCGCACCCATGATGGAAACGGCCATCCCCGCCGGGCCCAATCCGATGACGGCCAAGTCGTGTTCATACTTCATATTCAGCCCAACTTGATTACGAAAACAGGATCAGGACATTCACCGCCCGGCATCATTCGGATGCCGGGTGAGCGAATGAGGTTACACCCTCGACGGATTTGCCGCGCCCGCGGATTGGGGTCTTTTGATGTGATGCGCCGGTCGGGGCGGCCACCCACAGCCCCACGGTCGCCGCATGGCGGAAAGGAAGCCCCACAAGCGCACCGGAATCGATCCGCCTCAGGGCCGTCTAGGCCGCCTCGCGCGCCGAAGCCAGGCACCGGTTGATCACCCCGAACAGCTTGTCCTTCTCGATGGGCTTGGTGGCATAGTCATCGCACCCGGCCGCCAGGCATTTGTCTCGGTCGCCGCTCATCGCGTGCGCGGTCAGGGCGATGATCGGCACGGTCGATCGCCTCGCACGCAACTCCCGCGCAGCGCTGTAGCCGTCCTTGATCGGCATCTGCATGTCCATGAGCACCAGGTCGAACGGGCGACCTTCCCGCTCGGCCCGCTCCAATCGCTCGATCGCCTCCTGGCCGTTCTCGGCGACATCCACTTCAGCGCCCCGGTGCTCGAGCAGGAAGGAAATCAGGCGCTGATTGTCCGGGCCATCCTCGGCGAGAAGTATGCGGCGACCCGCTAATTCGGTCGCTTCGGGGGCCGCAACCGCGGTGACGCCGTCCGAGGGCGGTTCCATGGCCTCATGGTCCAGGGTCCGCACCCGCCGGGCGCTCTGATCGCCGCTCAAGATGCACGCTTCATCGGCCGCGGTCAGGGGCAGACTGACCCGGAAACAGGAACCCTCGCCCAACTTTGAATCCACAAGTGTCAACTCACCACCCAGCAGTTCGGTCAACTGCCGGCTGATCGCAAGCCCGAGGCCGGTGCCACTGAATCGTCGGGCGCTGGAGGAATCGACCTGCGTGAATGGCTGGAACAGCAGTCGTGTCCGATCAGGATCGATGCCCGCGCCGGTATCGATCACATCAAAGCACACTTGGCCGGGGCCATCCGCCTTGTTCCACTTGACAATGAGTCGGACCTCGCCATGATCCGTGAATTTGATCGCATTGCCGGTCAGGTTTATCAGTATCTGTCGCATCCGTAGCGGATCGGTGGTGATGGTCCGGGGAACATCACCTGGAAACTCGAACCGGAAGGACAATCCCTTGCTCCGTGCCCGGGCATGCATCAGCGACGCCACTTCCGCCACCAGTTCATACAACCGGCATGGCTGACGCTTCACTTCCATCTTGCCGGCTTCAATCTTGGACAGATCGAGAATGTCATTGATCAACTGGAGCAGGTGCTGCCCGTTGCGGCGGATCACTTGCAGATGATCGACGACTTCCGGTTGATCGGACGATTTGAGCAGGAGATCGGTGAAGCCGAGAATCGCCGTCATCGGCGTGCGGATCTCATGGCTCATGTTGGCCAGGAATTGAGTCTTGGCGCGGTTGGCGCTCTCGGCCTCATCCCGGGCCTTGGCGAGTTCGGCCTCGCTTCGCTTGCGCTCGGTGATGTCGAAATTGACGCCGGTGATGCGCAACGGCTTGCCCGAATCATCATGCGTCACCACCGCCGAACCGGCGAGATGGCGGATCGATCCATCCCGACGGCGGATGCGAAAGTCAATATCAAAGTCCTGTCCCGCAATGGCGCATTGTCTGTAATGCGCCTCAGTGGATTCGAGATCCTCGGGCAACACGCAGCGGCGCCAATCCTCAAGCCTGCCGGTGAAATCGGTCGGATCGACATCGTAAAGCTCGAACATCCGATCATCCCAGGTCAATTGCTCCGTGGCGAACTCCACTTCCCAGATGCCGATGCCGTTCCCACGCGTGGCCACTTCAAGCCGTCGCCGGCTCTCTCGAAGCTCCCGCTCAGCCAGTATCGAGGCGGTGATGTCCTCCTTGACCGCGACATAATGCGAGACCGTACCGTCCTCATCCGCCACGGGCGAGATGACCGCCCGCTCCCAATAGAGTTGCCCATTCTTCTTTCGGTTGACCAGTTCTCCCGTCCACGTGCTGCCGGTCAAGATCGTGGTCCATAGCGCGGCGTAAAACTCCGTATCCTGCTCTCCGGACTTGAGGATGCGCGGGTTGGATCCGATCGCCTCCGTTTCCGAATAGCCGGTCGTGCGGACGAACGCATGGTTGACGTATTGGATCGTGCCCTCGCGATCGGTGATCACCACCGAGGCCGGCGTCTGTTCGATCGCCTGCTGAAGCAGGAGTTGCTTTTGAAGCGCCTGGCGCTCCCGCGTCACATCCCAGCCAAAGCAGAGAAGGGACGGTTCAGTTATTGATTCATCGGATCGCGTGATGCGCCAGAGAATATGACGGACCGAGCCATCCGGCCCGGCCATACGTTGCTCGAACCGGCTCTCAGCACCGCTTTCTACCGCCTGGCCCAGCGCACCAACCAACTCGGCACCGTCTCCGACATCCACCAGCGCCTGAAACTCCCGGCCCCGGAGTTCTTCTTCGGACAGGCCGAACAGCGAAAGAAAAACACCGTTGGCCTCGAACAGACGACCATCCGGGTAGCAGCGGCAGATCAGCTCCGTCCTGCCCGCCAAGGCAGCCTTGAGCAGTAACCGCTGCCGGACAATTTCGGCCTCCTGACTCTCAACCAGCAGCGATGCGGCCAGGCGCTGCTTTTGCCATCGCGCTGCCAACCAGCCGAACAGTCCGCCGATCACCAGGATGGGCACGCCCGCGATCAATGCCGCCCATTGAATCGTACGAACCTGAGAGAGATATTCGCTCAAGTCCAGATCCAACCCCACCGCGGCAACCACATTTCCGGCGGAGTTGCGGATCGGCGCATAGGCGGAAACAAAAATGCCCCAGTCATCCTCGTAGGCTTCGAGGCAGATTCTTGAGACTCCATCCTCCAGGATCAGGTACATGGGGTCCCGCAAGTCGTCCAACTCATAGATGTCGCCGAGGTAGCTGTGTTGCTCAACCCCATCCTCATCGAAAGTACCCGGCGGCGTCGCATCCAGGGCGAACCGCAGATAACCCCCACCCGGATCGCGATAGAAGGTATACAGAAAGCGGATATTCGGCTGCGATCCCTTGAGCCTGACCAGGGGATCAACAAGCGCCGCATACTCAGGCGAATCCTGCGTCCCATTTCGCGTCAGTTGTTCGTGAGCATCACCATCGATCAGCGAGGCAGCGGCTCGGACCTGATCAAGCATGTGCTGCTGAAGACGATCACGATACGCCTGATGCGCTGAGAGATAGACCGAAAGCGTCCCCAGCCCGCCAGCCGTGAGGACAATCAACACCGTCATCACCGGCCAATTGGTCAGCAGGAGCCTGTCGGACAGCCGGGCGAGGTACCCTCGATCACTGGTTGCGTTCTTTCGACGAGTCACGTTGACCGGGCCTCCAGTCGGCGAATTCAGCCTCGCGATACGCGCCACCCCCGAAGCGGCCGCGTGTCGCGCTCACTGAACCACCGATGGCCCCCTCACGCCCCGGCATGCCGCAAAGCGGCCGGAATCATCAAGCTTGATGCGATCCGGCTTCAGTTACATCGACTTGCGGAAAGCCCGGCTTTATTGACCTACCGCCCCGGGCGCCCGACCCATCCAAGCGACCGGTGCCGGTTCACCGGCTTCTTACCCCTCGTCGCAAGAGCACGATCGCGCCGGCGGCCAGCAGCATGGCGCTGGCCGGCTCGGGAATCGCCGCCGCACCGCCTCCGCCCGACCCGGTAAAGAAACTCATGCCCTCAACCATCGTCTGGTTTCCGAGCCAGAGATTGCCCGATGCATACAGCGACCCTTCGATCTGGGCCTTCGTTCCGGTGGACAGCGATCCATCATGAGCAAAAAAGGAAGCCTCGCCGAGGAAATCGGCCCCAAGCCAGATGTTGCCCGCCGCATGGATGTTCACGCCATAATCACCCGACCGGAAAATGCCCGTATGCTGCCCGGTTGAGAAATCGCCATCGATGATCAGGTTCACTTCCCCGGCACTGGTATCGATCGCGAGCTTGCTGTGATTGCCCAGCCAGAAACTGCTGAAGTGGTATGTGCCGGCCGTGAGGGTGACCGTGCCGTGCTGGCCCGTTGAGAATGCGCCGTGCGCACCAGCTCCGAGGTCGGCCGTTTCATGGTTGCTCAGCCAGAAATTCGAACCGCCGCTGTGACCGAATTCCGGCCCGAACAATAATTGGGCGGTGATGTCCGGATTGGTCTGGTGGACACCGCCGGCGATCTGAGCGTGATTATGGGTCCATGATGTGGTCCCATACTGCCCGTGACCGTGGATACCACTGTGGTTATTGGCGTTCAGCGATGTCACGGCGAAGGCATCGCCTTGGACCGTCGAATGATTGCCCAGCCCGATCGACCCGGTCGAGTAGAGCGTTCCATCCACCATGGTGTGGTTGCCCAGGGCGATCGATCCACCCACGATGTCGCCGCCAACCTGCACATGGGTGCCCGTGCCAACGCTGCCCAGGGCATAGATCGCCCCGGTCATCGTGTTGAAATGAAAGTCGGCCGGGATCACCGCCCCGCTCGCCGATGCCCCGAACCCCGCCAGAATCGCCCCGAAGATCGACGCCTTCATTGATTTTCCTGCTCTTCGCATCTGATCGACCCTTCCAATATGTGGCTTGCCCATGCCCGTTCAAGACACCTGTGGATGGCTCCCGATCATCGAACCCCAAAAGGAATCACTGCCCATCCACCCCCCGGTGGACGAGCAAACCGAACGATTAATAAACGGTGAAATGCAAGCGCCCTCCAGCACGCTGGCCGGACTTTTCTTCCCCCAGGTCCATCTGTAGCGATTACCGAGCGCCTGAACGCGCAGCCCGTCCCGCAAGGCCATGGCTAATCATCGAGAAGGTCGTCGTCTTCCCCATTTCCTGACGAAGCGAAATCCATGCGGCTGTACGGATCCTGGGGCAGGACCGTCCAAGCCCCTCTTGCCAACTGGCGACATACCCCGGTCCAGATAAAGACACGCCGGCCCTCCAGATAGTCCGTCCCCTCCTGGATCAGCATCATCGGGATTCGCGGCCCCGATCCGGTGCCGTGCAGCAGGGTCACCGGCAGGTTGATCTCGTAGGCCAACTGCGCTGAAGTCTGAGCCCCTTCGTCCCGCCAGATTCTGCCGAAACTGTCAGCGGTCATGATCACGGGGGAGCGCTGGACATCTTCATACGTCGACCCGTCGGGCAGCATCACCATCCGCGCGGGCAACCGGTACGCCGGATCCTCCAGAATCCGCTCGCGATGCCGGCCGGACATGTCCGTCCCGGGCGTCAAAGTGCCCGGGGCCGATCGGAATCGGCGGGGTTGCCGCTGGGCCTGCTGGACGAAGTCATACCGCTCCAGCCGCCGCGCCACTTCCGCCGCGGCGATCTGAGCGCCCCGATTGTTCCAGTGCGTGTCGAAGGCCTGATAGAGCCAATACCGGTCCTGATGCTCTTGCCGCCACCGCCGGAAGGCGGCTTCGAGGTCGATCACCTCCACTCCAGCCTCGGCAAGGTCCAGCAGCAGGCGTTTATAAGCCACCGCCACCGGCGTTCCCCGCTGAACCTGATCCGAGATCAGGTCCGGATAGACCATGACCTTGTCGGGGATGGGCATGTAGATCAGGTCGATATCGTGTTCCCTGAGGAACTCATTCATTCGGACAATGCTCTCGAACGGGGCCTGTCCAGGCTCCTGTCGATCGTAGCGATCGGCCCGGATCGCCCAAAGTTCGGCATTGAGGAACTGGAATTCGTGACGGCCGCTCCCCCGATTGGGCCGGAACGACTGGCGGAACGCTTCAAGACTCCGGCTCCAACGCTCGAAGCTTCCACCGCCGAATTCCCTCAACTCCCGCTGAAGCTGGTCTCGCATGGCTTGAATCGCCTCGGCGCGGCGGGCCAGTTCCGCCTCGCGAATCGGTGAACGCTCCCCGGGTTTGGTCGTCTGCGTTGCGGCCGCCGCGCGGTCATCGCGCTCCGGGACCGCCGGGCCCGCGGCGGAACGCGAGTCATCAGCCGATGCCTCCCGATCCGCGGGCACCACTGACGACGCCGGTGACTCGACATTCGAATCTTCGAGGCCCGGGCGGGCGGATCGATCACCCGTTCGCGGGTCATCCCCTCCCGGCCGGATCGCTTCAACCGGCCGAGGCCCATCGGCCCGGCCTTGATGAGGTTCATCGCTCGCCGGAGCGCCAGAAGAGATGGACGAGGCCGGTTCCGGTTGATCGTTTTTGACGTCTCCCGAAACCGAGGCGACCTGCCGATCTGAACGGACTTCACCGCTGGCGATGGGTGGGCTCGGCTCGGGGACCGGTCGCCGATCGACCGAGACCGCATGCCACGCCACCAGCCCCACGGTCAGCGGGATCACGAGCAGCCCCAAACCGCCGGCAATCCACAACCCCATACCGGCGGAGCGGTTTGTGCCATGGTACCGCGGTGTCGGTGATCGAGGCATATTTTGGCCCTTGACCCAGTGCTTATCGACGCTTCAACGCCGCCAGGCGAACGCTCCGGGGGCAATAAGTGATCAACCGATTCGCGCGGCAAGGGCGGCGACGATGCCGCCCGGGACCACGCGGGAGGCCTTGGGGCCTTCGAGGTACCGGGGGCCGCCGCCACGCCTCGCGGCCGTTCAGCCGGGCCTTCGGACGCCCCGAAGTTCATGCTCAACCGGCGATTTGCCGAAAACCAACAGGTTCCTATACTCCAATATCAAGGGCGGCAGGCCGACACGACGGCGAATCGTCAGGCTGGCCGACCATGGCGAGGACAACAGGTCATGCCCCATATTATTGCTGAACCCTGCATCGGAACCAAGGATACGGCGTGCGTCGCGGTTTGCCCGGTCGACTGCATCCACCCGACCAAGGATGAACCGGACTTCGAAACGGCCGAACAGCTCTATATCGAATTGGATGTCTGTATCGACTGTGGGCTCTGCGTCGATGAGTGCCCGGTCAAGGCCATCTTTCCCGAAGAAGACCTGCCCGAAGAATGGAATCACTTCATCGAGATCAATCGGGCCTATTTCGAGTAAGACACCAGGTTCGCCCGGCGATTCATCGATTGGCCGCATCGCGGCCCTCCTGTAGTATGTTGGGCGTTGACCCGACACCGCATCCTTATTACCGAAGATTTGCATCCAAGCTGCCATGCGTGGCTGCGGGAGCGGGCGGATGTGCTCTGGGCCGGCCGTGATGGACTGCCGGCGAACCTCCAGCGGATATCGGACGACATCCTCAACGGCTTGGATGGCCTGGTTGTTCGAACCTACACGCAGGTTGATGCGGCATTACTGGATCGCACCGCCCGGCTTCGCGTGGTGGGACGCGCGGGCGTGGGGCTGGATAACGTCGATCTTGATGAGTGTCAGCGCCGGAGCATCGCCGTGGTCTTTACACCCGACGCCAACTCGCAGGCGGTGGTGGAATACGTCCTGGCCCTGATCATGGATGACCTGCGCCCTCGCGTGGCGTTGAGTGGAACGTCGGCCACGGACCCTGAGCACTTCCATCACCTCCGACGCACGGCCGTGGGTCGCCAACTCGATCGACTGACCGTCGGCATTATCGGCTTCGGCCGGATCGGCAAGCGCCTCGGTCGAGTTATTCATGCGCTGGGGGTGCGGCTGCTGGTCCGCGACCTGCTTTCTGAGCAGGAGCTTCGTACCGGGGTGGACTATCCGTTTGAGTATGTCGGCCATGATGATCTGCTGCGCCAGAGCGACATCGTTTCATTGCATGTGGACGGCCGCGCGGAGAACCGGCACATGGTCGGCTCCGAAGCGCTAAGCCACCTCAAACCCGAAGCGCTTCTGATCAACACCGCAAGGGGAATGTTGATCGATGCCCAGGCGCTGCGTCGCTGGCTTCTCGAGCATCAGGAGCAGGGAGCCCGCGCGGTCCTGGATGTTCACGATCCTGAACCTTTGAGCGATGGCTATCCACTGTTGGGGTTGCCCAACGTGCGATTGCTGCCTCATCTGGCTTCACGCACCCATCAGGCGCTGGAGAACATGAGCTGGGTGGTGCGGGATGTGGTCGCGGTTCTCGACGGCGCAACGTCCCGGTTCCCGGCCGGGCGCTGGCAATAAACCCCTACCGGGATTCATTGGACAACTTTCCACCCTTCCCGGACGGACGTGATGAACCAAGCTGCGCCAGGCAATCGCCCGAACATCGTTCTGATCTGTACCGACCAGCAGCGCGCTGACAGCCTCAGATGCGCTGGTAACCCGCATGCGCTGACGCCCCACCTGGATCAACTGGCCGCGGATGGGTGCATGTGCGAACAGGGCATCGCGGCCAACACCGTCTGCATGCCCTCCCGAGCGAGTTTGCTCAGCGGCCTGTACCCGGCCTCGCACGGCGTATGGACCAACGGTGTACCGCTGCCTCGAAGAGGTTATCTGCCGGAAACCTCAAGCTCCGGTGGTGGCCTGCCTCCCGGTGAAGTGGCCATGTCCCACGTGCCAACATTGGCCGATGAACTGCTCGCCGCCGGTTACCGCACCGTCTCGATCGGCAAACAGCATCTGACGCCAACGCAATCGCACCCCAGCTTCGGCTACGAAGAATCGACCATCCGCTGGAACCAGGAACCTTCGTTGAACGACTGGCACGGGCCGTATTACGGCTTCGAACATGTCGAGCTGAGCCTGGGTCACGCCGAAGCAGCGCACGGCCATTTCCGCGATTGGCTGGAGAAGAACCATCCCGGGGCGCTTCAACGCGCCCGTCAGGCGGCCGAAGGTCCACGCGAATTTCCCGAGGCTCGCCAGCTCTATCCCGGCGGACTTCGCAGTGAAGAAACCCAGAGCACCTGGTGTGCCCAGACGGCGCGCATGCATATCGAGCAACATGCCCGTAATCACCTTGATAAACCGCTCCTGTTGTGGGTCGGCTTTGCCAACCCGCACCATCCCTTCACCCCGTCATCCGATCTGGCGGAGGAATTTTCGCGACGCGATGTCATGATGCCCAGCGCCGGTCACGGCGACTGGCCGGATAAACCCCGCGCGCTGCGTCGATTCATGAAGCCCGGTGGCGGCTGGTACTGTCCCCCGGAAGCGGTCAAACGCGTAAGGCAGTACACCGATGCGATGAATCACCTGATCGACCGGTGTGTCGGACAGATTCGCGACAGCCTCGAAGCCAACGGGATGTGGGACAACACCGTGGTGGTCTTCACCTCCGACCACGGCGACTTCCTGGGCGACTACGGCCTTATGTACAAGACCAACCACTCATGCAACGCGCTGAGCCATGTTCCGTTGATCATCCGCGATCCGGCCGGACGCCTGCCCGACCGAATCCAATCACCGGTCAGCCTGATCGATCTGATGCCGACCCTGCTCGATATGGCCGGCCGGGAAATTCCCGATCGATGCCAGGGCGAGTCATTGCTCCAGATCTCGCAAGCTGGGCGCAAGCGTCCCGTGATCACCCAACAATTCCCGGCACTACGGGAAGAGACGAACCATTCGATCCATGATCAGCGATATCAGCTTGTCTGGTATCCGGCGACTGAAGAGCTGGAGCTTTACGATCGTGTCGAGGACCCATATGAACAACGAAATCTCGCTGGCGATCCGGGACATCGGGAGACGCGGGATGGGCTATTGATGCGACTCAAGGACATGGTCGCCCGCACAACTGTTCCCAGGGCCGGACGCATCTCGATCTGGTGATGCCTTGCCTACGCCCCCGGCCCCCGGAAACGACCCCCGGGCCCGCCTCCGGAACCCGGCCCCAGGCCCCCGAACACAGCCCCGAAAATACGCGACCAACGCGGGCTATGCGTTTGACCGACCAATCGCTAATCCAACAGGGCGTAGCGAAAAAGAGCGTAGAGCGTGCGGAAGCCGTCACGCCATCCGATCTTCTTGCCTTGCGCGGCGGTGCGGCGCTGGTAGCTCACGGGCATCTCAACAATGCGCAGACCCCTGCGGCTCAGTGCGATGGTCAGTTCCGGCTCGAACCCGAATCCGTTCTCACGCAGCCTCAGTTGCGTGATCACCTCGCGTCGAACCAGCTTGTAGCAGGTCTCCATGTCCGTCAGGTTCTGGCCGGTCACGAGATTGGCCAGCATCGTGAGGAACCGGTTGATCAGCCAGTGGAAGCTCCATGAATCGGCATAGCGAATTTCGGCGGAGAAACGGCTTCCATAGATCACGCAGAGCCTCCGCCGGACCATCGCATGCAGCAGTCGCAAGAGGTCTTCCGGATGATATTCAAGATCGGCGTCCTGAATGGCCACGATCTCCCCCTTGACCCGCATCAATCCCGTACGGATCGCGGCCCCTTTGCCCCGGTTGAGGGCATGGTGCAGCACTTGGACATGGGGGTATCGGTTCCGGATCGTCTCCAGCCGCGCGGCGGTGGTATCGGTCGAAGCATCATTGACCACGATGATCTGGGGCCGGATCGGCAAAGCGAGCAATCGTTCGAGCAGCGGGTGAATGGTCCGCTCTTCGTTGAAGACGGGAACAATGATCGATAGCAGCGGGCCCGCATCGGCTGATACCGGGCCATGGTGGCTTGTTTCGGTCATGGGCCAGTACACCGCAGCGCGGCCGCCGGGAAGAATGCAACCGCCGCCTAACGCAGCTCGACCGACCAGTAGGCGTTGTCCAGAAACGGCTGCCAGCTCGCGAACTTATCCGAGCCCAGGCGCAGATTGATCACCGGGTTTCGCTTCGGCCGAGCCGGCTTGCGGATCAGCGTCATGCTCGCCTGATCGGGCGTGCGGCCACCCTTCTTGGCGTTGCACTTGACGCAACAGCAGACCAGATTGGTCCACGAACTCTTGCCACCCTGGCTTCGGGGCTGGATGTGGTCCAGGCTCAACTCACTTGTCGGAAGGCGTTTACCGCAATACTGACACTGATTGGCATCCCGGGCGAATATGTTCCGCCGATTGAGCTTGACCTCCTGCGCGGGCAGGCGGTCGTAACCCAGTAGGCGAATAACCTTCGGGATGGCGATCTCAAGCCGGACCGTGCGGATCCAGTCATATTGATGGGATTCAAAGTGCTCACGGGCGTCGGATAATTCCGCCCAACTCTCGAAATCGTGGCCAGTGTACGCCTCGTCGGTGACATGGATCACCTCGGCAAGCCCGCGACAGAGAAGCGAAAACGCACGCCGGGCGTCAATGACCCTGATGGCCATCCAAAGCTTGTTAAGCACAAGAACGGGCGTGTTGGGACTGGCTGGTGTGGCAATCATGAAAATCACTGCCGTCACAAACTTACGAGTCGGGACCAATCGTAGCCGCCGACCCGGAAACGTGCAATCGTAAATTATTCGCTAAAAACGGGGGACGATGTGAGTACGCCAATATGACGCGACCGCCAACACCTGATCGCCTCGCGTACTCGGCAACCCTGCAAAAACGGCTGAATGAACCCGCGGCGGGCTCAAAGCATCCACGCTGCCAGACTCGGCACTGCCGAGTCTGGCAGCCACTCAACTTCGGGGAAGGCACGAGCCGAGACGAGAGCCACAGCGCACACCTTGGACAACTCCAGAATTTCGAGTATAAATGCCCAATAAGAAATGGCTTGCGAACACACCCGCCAGGATTCGAACCTGGGACCTTCTGCTCCGGAGGCAGACGCTCTATCCAGCTGAGCTACGGGTGCCGCTGGGTGTGTTTTGGCCCATATGAGCCCGCACCCCCTGAGTCTACCCAGGCAATGCCAGCGATATGGACACGCTAGGATTTTATCGAACTGACCGATTAACGTAAACCGGTCGATCCATCCGCCCGTTCCCGCTGGTCGCCCGCTTGCCCGGGTCCGTGTCGCTGGTGGCCGGATCGGTCACCTGTCCGGGGATGTGGCGGGGTGCTCGCGTTGAGACGGTTGCGGGTAAATCCTGGAAAAACGCCGATGGGCTCAGTCAGCAACTACTGGCGAAGACGAAGGGTCGGCTTTGTTCGGGCGACCATGCGGGTCGCGGCGGTGCTTTTCATCCTGGTCCTGCTCTGGCTGATCTTGGCCCCGGGCGCGGCGGCCAGGCTGGCGTATTCCCAGATGGCCGTGCTTGGGCTCGAACCCCGCGGCGTCACCGTCCAGTACCTCGACTGGTCGTCTTTCACCAGCGGGCCCATCACACTGCTGGATGGACGACTGCACGCATCCCGAGTCTCGGCTCAGTACCGGCTCGCCGATGCCTTTCGCGGAAAGGTACGAAGCCTGTCGATTGACCGGGCGATCTGGCGGATGGACTTAATTGATGGCAAGCTCACCACGGGTCTTGAGACGCGCAAGACGCCAACGGACCCCGGCCCCTGGCCCGTGGACCAACTCCGTATCTCCAACAGCGTCATTCTTCTCAACCTTGAAGGCCACTATCTGCATATCCCGGTCGACATCGCGGTTCTGACCGCCGGATCGGAACTCATCGTCGAACTAGTTACCGAACTTGCCGGGCAGCAGATGGTCATCGATGGCAACCTTGACCTGGATGCGGTACAGGGCGAGTTTGCGCTCCGCCCCGGGGCCGGCCGATTGACCCAAGCCCGGCACAATTCGTCGATTGATCAACCCGTTCCCTGGCTGACGGCTCGTCTCGGCGACAAGACCGACGACGCCGGGGACGCTGTGACAGATCTGAAGATCGACGGAACAGCGCTCTCGCACGAGTGGTTGGAAAAGCATCTGGGGCTGGATGAAGCGAAACTGATCATCAATGCCAAGTGGAATCGCCAGGGCGAGCTCAATGTGGTGTCCGGCGGACTTACCGCGGGGCGTTGGAAACTGGGAGATCGCACGCATCTCAAGCCATCGCTGAGGTTGAGATGGATCGAACAACGGCTGACACTGGATGTAAGCATGGGTGAAGCTGGCAACACGTTCGCGGCAACTGCCGCCTACGCTATGCCATCACCCGCGGAACCAAACGGACATGCCCGGAACATGGGCCGGATCAACCTGAAGATCGAAGGCGCGGCCGATCATCTGACCTTGGCCCGGGGACACATCCGCAATCTCGAGGGATCACTTGATGCAACGCTTGCGCTGAGCGGGGATCGCTTGCGCCTTGACTGGAATGAGGGAACCTGGCTCCAATGGTCCTCGGCCGAGCTTCAAACCACCGACCCCGACGCGGAAGTGTCAGCGGACAAACTTCGCATCGAACCGGCATCGTTGAAGATGACCTCCGGGAGCGTGACAACGAAGTGGTCGGATCTTCTGGCCGGCCGCGCCGAGTTTCAGTCCACGATTATCGTTTCAGGAGAGCCTTCCCTGAAGGTGCTGCTCGGAGACCAGAGTCAGTGGAGTTTCGGCGACTCAACGGCAAACCTTCGCGTTTCGATGGACGGGGCGGACCTGCGGGTCATTCATGCCGACCTCACCACAACGCAGGTCGCCCTTGAGGGATCGGATGGGGACGTCGCAAGTGCACAGTACGTTCGAATCGAGCTTTATAACGATAGGGTTGGAACCATACATGCGCATGAGCTTTTTTTCGCCGATTCAATGTGGCCCGACGTCGTGACCGCAACTCTTCCGACTGATGGCGGCTGGGAACTATTAGGACAATGGGAGCTTGAACGCGGCATGGCCATCGACTTGGCCGGGCGGCTGGACAACCATTGGCGAAACGGAGCGCCAAGCGGATTGGTGCGAGCCGAATTGCCGGTGACACGGTTGAATCGGAATTCCGGTGATGCGGCCGCGCAAGGGGCCACGGGCGCAACGACCGTCGAGCGCTTTGCTCAGCTCAAGGGCTGGGATTTCTTCGGGACCGTCGGCGCATTGGCGCAGGTGGGCTTTGGGCCACAGGGAGCCACGCATGACGGTGAAATTAACTTCGAGCGCCTGCATGGGGAGTTGTCATCGCAACAACCTGATGAAGGTCACCGAGCGCGATTCTTTGGGCTATCGGGAAAGATGACATTATCAAGCCTCTTCCCCCTTCAGACCCAGGGCACCCAGCGCCTTGCCCTTAGAGCCCTG
>JAFIFY010000017.1 GCA_020831765.1 Phycisphaeraceae bacterium
AACCCAGGCCTTGTGGTGGTTGTTCGACCGCAATGATATGCCGTTGGAGACCTGGCTCTTCGGTCCGGCTCTGGTTGATGCCGAGGCTGATCCCGCCACACTCAACTGGCTGGCCTGGCGGCTCATCAAGGCCCCGCGCGCTGCTCATCACGATGAAGACCGTGAGCAGGCTCTAAACACAGCGCGTCTGCGATTGAGTGAGCACATTGA
The DNA here is from genome assembly GCA_020831765.1 of Phycisphaeraceae bacterium. GTDB lineage: Bacteria > Planctomycetota > Phycisphaerae > Phycisphaerales > Phycisphaeraceae > JAFIFY01. Next base: position 211 of record JAFIFY010000017.1, read on the forward strand.
GCAACGGTTCATCGTCTCGGATGAAGCATTGCGGACCGTGTCCTTGGGTGCCCTGCCGACCTACTTTGCCGCGGTCAGTGATGTACTTGATGGCCAGCAGCGTGAGGCATGGTCGCAGCGGGTCCAGCAGGCATGGGCGTCATCGGACGAGGCGGTCGGGGCGCTTAGTGCCGGTCAGCTTGATGGCATCCGCCGCGCGCTGGCCAGTGTGGACCGGCCGGCTTCGCATGAATTGACCCTTCGATGGCTGAAACATTGCCCGGCCCTGGCCGATGTGTCGGCGGGTGAATTGGCGGTGCTGACACGTCGGGCACTGTCGGCCGCCTCTCTGGATGCAGCGCAACGCATGGCCCTGGCCGAGGCGTTGGAAGCACTGATGAAAGCCAACCTGGATGAGGCCGCGCCATTGGATTTTGAGGCGAACATTGCCGTGCTGCGAATGTGGCGGGCCGTTGACAACAGAGAAAAAGCGATCGAGTGGACACTGCGCAGCGTCGATCGCCTGGTGGGCACCGCTGAAGCGAGGCAGCAGGCGAACGTACGTCAGTTGGAACTGGCCGCGGATTATCTGGTTACGTATGGGCTTTACGGTGAGGAGCATCCGCACGATGCTCTGGCGATGGCTGTGGCGCATCAGGCAGCCGAAGGGAAACTTGATGTCCGCCAGCCCGATGTCATCGCACGGGCGACATCCGCTCCCGGATCGCATCAGATTGTCGAGGCAGCGCTCAGCGATCCTCAGGGGCATCCGCGGCCGGGTGTGGCCGAGGTTCTTGCCTGGGGGGCCCGCTATGCCGGCACTCTGGAGGCGTGGAAGAAACAACTTGACGAGCGTGTCGACCAGGAAGGCTTGGGCGGCGACGGCCGCGCGCTCTGGCTGTTGGCCCGTGGCTATGCCTCGGCGGTGGGTCAGGTCCGCTTCGCTCCCCTTGCCGGTGAGACATTTTATGCCCAGGCCATGGCTGAAGCGGACACCGAAGCGGTCAGGCTGCTCGCCGTCGAGCGGCTGATCGATGGTCGCGCGTGGGATGGCGAGTTCGAGCGGGCCATGCAGTTGATCGACAGCGTCACCGGCCAGTTCACCGATGAGTCGATCGTCCAGAAGCTGGCCGACCGGAAACAGCGTCTTCAAGTTGCGTTGAATCGTGCATCCAACCGCGCAGAACTGTCGATGCAACAAGCCGCGACGCACACCGACCCCGCGTGGCGTGCGGAAATCGAACGTCGGCTGCAACGTGCGATCGATCGCAACGATCAACAACGCATCAGGCGCTACCAGCGCCAACTGGGCGTGCTTGACCATCAGCCCTGAATTGATGCATTTGGGATGATTTCGTCAGGCCGGCGATTTCAGAATACGACCCGATGACCCGCCCAACCGATGCAGGCTGCGCTCCGACCCGTCGAAGCGCAGCCCACCAATCGCAAGACCTCGATAGCAGGAGTCCGAATATGAGTTCATTCAAACCGTTTCTTGTCACCGTTCTTCGCCCGCATCGACATCACCGCTGTGCCGAGGGGTCGATTGGCTTCCACCACGTTTGCCAGGTGCGTGCCCTGATGGCAGCGATCGCCATCCTTGTAACCATTGGGTTGCTCGGTTCCGATGCGCGTGCCGGCGGCGAGATTCAAAAGGGACCCCCGCCCAATGTGCCCTGCAATCAGGATGAGGGTCGGGATGATGATCCATGCGCCGAGGGTGGGGCGGGCGCTGATGCGGGCATGGCCACCGGTCCGCACCCCGTTCTCTTGCGGCACGGCGCGGCGATCGAGCGGGAGACGGACATCAGCCTGCCCGGCGCGCTGGGATGGTCCCACAGCCGGAGCTACAGCAGCCGCCTCAGTCCTCTGGCCAGTAGCAACGATCCGCTCAGCGGCATTCAGGGCAATCGCTGGCTGGCCGGCCAGATCACGAAGTTCGTTGAAAAGCGAATCGATGGCGAGGATGAATCGATTGTGCTCTACACCAGCGCAACTTCCAAGCGGACCTTCCACAAGGATGGCGACGATTACATCGCCCCACCCGCCATGCGCGCGACCCTGGAGCACGATGCGGGTGAGAGCGAATACATCCTGACTTACATCGACTCCGGGCGAATCTACCGCTTCCATGATGAAACGGTCTCACCGCAGAGCAAGCGTGGCTCGCTCAAGAGCATGTCGAACCGTACCGGTGAGGAAGTGATCACTTTTACGTTCAATGCGGGCGCTGGAGGCGGAGCCGGACGGATCAATACGGTGACAACCGCACAGGGTTGGCAGGTCCAATATGGGTACTACAGCGAGGGCACCAACAACGGCAAGATACGCGATATCCGTCTGCGTGAGCCGGTGGGGGGCGGCCAATACCACATCCACAGAAAAGTCAGATTTACCTATTTTGTCAGTGAGAGCATGTCGGGGCACGAACACTTGGGCTCCGCCGGCGACCTGATCATGGTCACGGTGATGTCGAAGGCCGGCGATGATGATCTGACCAGCTTTAACGATGAAGATTTCTCGGTGAAGCGCTATACCCAGTATCGCTACCATTCAGACAGCCGTCTGAAGGCCGTGATCGAGCACGCCGACATTATGCAGGCCGTTGCTGATGCCAATCCCGCCTCCGGGATCGAAGAACCTGCCGACCTCCTCGATCTGGGCGATACGGACGAAGTGACCGACAATCGCACCCTCCAATCGTACATGAGCCGGTCATTCGAGTATTTCGACGATGCCGGCGACACGTCCAATATCAATACCGTGTGGCAGGACGATGAAGACCTTGAATCGCTTTACGGCACGGACCATTTCACCGCCACTGATTTTGTGCGCTCAGAAATCGTGCGCAGCGGCTGCGGCTCGTGCGGCACGGCCAATCACGGCGGCCGCCGACTGGACTACTACTACATGGCCATCACGAATAATGACCCTGGTCCCGCGGATGTGGTCCAGGTCATCGTCGAGGACACTTCCGTGGCCGATGGCGAGGACTGGCGGCCGGTCACACGCCGCATCATCGGCCTGAACCCCGATGGCATCGCGCTTCGCGAGGTGATCACCATCGACCCGACGGAGGACAATAACCCGCTCTACTGGTGCCGCTCGACCATCGTCGGCGATGGCGATCAGACCGGACCGCGCAACGTGGTGATCGAGCGCCGAAGCCCATCGGCCCACACGGTTGTCAACACTCCGAGCCAACTGCGTAAGTTCCTGAACCCCACGGGCGACGACGGCAACAACGAGACCAGCACGTTGAATGCCGCGACGAATTCCTCCGGCGTTGTGCACATTTACGAGTACGATGCCAAGGCCCGACTTATCGCCACGCGGGTTCGCGATACCGCCACGGGAAACACTTACTACCGGTCCCGCACCATCTACGGCGGCGGTTCGGGCCATGAGACCATTCCAGGGCACCTGCCGGTGGAACGTTACAGTTACCCCGTGCCTACCACCAATCACGAAGATTCCTCGGCCCGCAAGACCACCTACGCGTACACATTCCACGAAGGCGGAAGCGGAGATGCCATCAAGACGCGCAAGACCATCTATGCCGCGGTCCCGGATAGCCAGAACGGTTCGGACATGGCGACCGACCGGCTCGAGTACTTCGACGAGAGCGGCCGTCGGCGCTGGCTTCGTCACCCCGGTGGTGCCGTGGACTACTTCGCCTACGATTTGGACACAGGTGGTCTGGCCTTCCGCGTGACCGATATCAACACCAGCAACATGCCGGCCGAGGTCGCATCTCCGCCTGCCGATGCGTGGACCGCCTGGTCCGCGGCCGTGCCCGATGGATTTGCCAACACTCCAGGGTTCAACCTGGTCACGATCAACCGATTTGATGCGATCGGCCGTTTGGTCAGTCGTACCGGTCATGATGGTGTGACCAGCTACTACCGCCACGAATCGCACCGCAGCTTGGTCTTCCCCGGATGGGTGGACGAGGCAGCGCTTCGGCCCGCGGCACTGGTGAGCATCCGCGATGATGCCGGTCGGACCATCGCCAGTTTCCAGGTCGGCGCCCATAAAGTTGAGAGCGAAGCCGGCCTGCCGGTCAATGTCGATCCTCAACTTGGTCAGGAACACTATCTCAGCCTCACCCGGCACCACTACAACGGTCGTGGTGAACTGCTCAAAACCGATGTCTACCACAACATCCCCGGCGGCAGCGCCACGGGCAGCGAGGGCGAGCACTTCTACCGAACGCGCTTCGCCTACGATGACCTTGGCCGGCAGTACCGCAGCATCGGCCCCGATGGCACCATCCAGTGGACCGAGTTCGATGCCCTTGGCCGCGCAATCGAGCAGTGGACCGGCACCGATGCCGGCACGGCCGAGCCCGGAGACCCGGCCGGCGGCAACAGCAACCTCGTCCTCGTCTCGCGCACCTACTTCGATGATGCCGATGACACCACCCCCTACGTGGTCGGTGATGGCCACGTGACCAAGCAGCGGACCTTCTACGGCGATGGCCAGGGTGAGTACTACACCACGCTGAGCTTCCGCGACCGAATCACCGGCGAATCACGCACCGTCGGCCCCGACAACCTGCTTAGCGTGCGGCGTGTCGAGGTCATCGATGACATGGCCGTCTCCATCACCGAGACGTACATCGCCGATGACAGCGAGCCGCTCGATCCCGAAGCAGCTGGCGCCGAACGCATCGCCCGCAGCGAGTCCTACACCGACCCCCGCGGGCAGGTGTGGAAGACGGTGGTCTACGACCAGGGCGACACCGAGGGCGACCGCATCACCAGCCACGCCTGGTACGATCCGCGCGGCCGCCAGGTCAAGAGTCAGGATGCCTCGGGCCTGTTCACCAAGACCGAGTACGACACCGCCGGCCGCGTCCTCCGCACCGTCACCGGCCACGGGGGCGACAGCAAGAACAACTACACCGAGGCCACGACCATCCACGGCGGCAACACCATCATCGAGCAGGTCGAGTACACCTACGATGATGACGACGAGGCCGGCCGCCTCGTGCTGGTGGCCAGCTACCAGCGGATCGAGGGGTCGAACAAGACCGGCAGCCTGGCCGTTGATTGGAATCGGGCGGACTCCCGCCGCACCTACGCCGCCACGTGGTACGATGCCCTCGGTCGCACCACCCATCAGGCCTACTACGGGACCAACGGTGGGAATGCGTTGAGCGAACGTCCGGAAGACCCGCCCGTTACGGGGGAAACGGATTGGGTGGTCTCACAGGTGATCTATGATCAACTCGGCCGTGTCGTCGAGCGGATCGACAACGCAGGCCGCAAGACGGTGACCGAGTACGACACGCTCGGCCGCGTGGTGAAGGTCATCGAGAACTACGACTCGCTGGCCAACGGCGGCGAGCCGGAGCTTGAAAACCCCGATGTCAACCGCACCACCGAGTTTGAATACGACCAGCGCGGCCGGCTGGCCACGCGGATCGCCCACAACCCCAAGATTGGCGGGGTCGAAGAACAGAAGACGCGTTACGTCTACGGTTCAGACCTGTCGGCAAGTCTCG
>JAFIFY010000031.1 GCA_020831765.1 Phycisphaeraceae bacterium
CACCATGTTGCAGGTTCTGAGCGTCTCCTTGTTTGAAAAAGTCCCGCTTTTGGAGGCTTTTTCCGCCCAAAGCCACCCAACCGAGATCAGCCAGTCTCATAAACAGTTGTCATTATTCGACTAATGTTGGGACAGTAGTGATCTCCCCCGTTTTCTTTCTGCATCGTTTCTGCAAGGACCCACTTTGAACATCTTCTGGATCCGGTGTTCCGGATTAGGTCAGCCTGGCGCATTGCGCTCAGGAGGTTGCTGATCTTCTCGGCCTTCGGGTCCGCGTTCAGGTAACCAGCTCCATGAGCTTCCCGTAGCCATCAATGACCTCGTATCGCACTCGATCAGAGGTGATACCCGCAAAGAACTTCCGAGCACAGTCGATCTTCCGCTGCTCAATCTCCCGAAGCTCCATGCTGGACATCGAGCCCTTTGTCTCAGCGATGAAGTAAACATGCCGGACCTTGTTGTGGTCAAATGCGATTGCCCAGTCCGGATTGTAACCGCCGACCGGTGTCGGGATCGAGAATCCCCGTGGGAGCTTCGCATACACGACCACCTCGGTGCTCGCGTCAAGCTCTTCGACAAACTGCCGTTCGTTTTTGGAGTCGGTGAAGACGTAGTCGTAGATGTGGCGGTTGGCCTTGAAAGCCTTGCCGAAGCTGCCCTTGGGCTTCTCCTGCGTGAAGATTGCGATGTCGTGGGTTCCTTCGATTGGATCGTAGGACAGTCGCTCAACGATCATCGTGGCCTTCTGCTCATTGACCAGGCGCGTCGTCTCGGCGATGAAGCCCTCCGGATTCGTCTTGTACTGGGCGAATGTCGTTACGTTGATGGAGGTCACGATGGTGGCAACGGTCCGGCGGGTCAGGTCGGTCTGCTCTGCCAGCTTCCCGATGAGGTCATACTTTACGCCGGAGTACACCGACACCCGCTGCGACAGGGTCTTCCTGAGAGTCAGTTCATCGTCACCCGGTTCAGGGAGCCCAAGTAGGTTCTCCTTGTCCTTGAGAATGAGATCGTATGCGTCGGGATCATCGCTCTCCCCTGCGTTCTCGCCCCGATTCGCGACGCTGGGATCGACAAGCCGCCCCTTCTTCTTGTCAATCGAGAAATACCCGTTGTGCGTCTTGCCGACATCGATACCCTTGAGGTATTTCAAGTAGTCCGACTCGAACAGCGTCAGCACTTCGTCCAGGTGCTGCCGATACTCGTCCTCGAACATCGTGGCATACTCGCCCGGCTGTTTGCCATTCTCGTCATACTGGCGGTACTTCGCCACCTCATCGATGAAGAACAGGGTGAGCACCTTGATGCCCTGTTCGAAGAGTCGCTGTTCCTTCTCGAAGTGGGCCTTGATGGCCTCGCGGATCTGGATCCGCCGGAGCGTTGACTCGTTGACGTCTCCCGTCGCCTCACCCGCCCGAATCTCGTGCCCGTTGGTGAAGCTGACTGTGTCCGTCCGGGCATCGATGTCTGCGACCACGAAGCCTTTGTACTGACCGAGCCCATCCGACAAGTCATAAAGATTGGCGTTCTTCCCGACCCGCTTGATGACTCTCTTGATGCCATTGCCCTGCTTGACCTCGATCTCCAGCCTCGCCTCCGGTGGCTTACTCGGCGAGATGATGACCGATTCCAGGAACAGATAGCTATTCGTCCCGCTTAGTCCCTTCACCGAGATGCCACGCACGGCGATCTTCTTAACGAGCTTCTGGTTGTAAGCATCCAGGGCATCCAGCCGGTGGATCTTGTTGTGGATCGTCTTGTGCGTCGCCGAGTAGCGCAAGATCATCAGCGGGTTGAACTCCTTCAGGGAGTCCAGCGTTTTCTTGCCCTCCATCTTCTGCGGCTCGTCGAGGATCATGATCGGGCGATTAGCCTTGATCACGTCGATGGGCTTTCGGGACTGGAAGTCGTCCAGCTCTTCGTAGATCCGCCTCGCGTCCTTGCCGGTCGCGTTGAAGGCTTGCACGTTGATGATCATCACGTTGATACCGGCGTCCGATGAGAAGCTCTCCAGCTCGTGCAACCTTTTCCTTCCCCCATGTCCAGCATGTCTTGGTCCCGTCGGGAGCATCAGGAAAGACTTCGTCTGTGTGGGCGGCCGACCGGGCCAAACCCACAGAACCGTCAGCAGGGTTCACGTACAGCGGGTAATAGAGGTTGGGACGTGTTTCTGGGTTGAACGCCTGGTTCCGATTCCGCAAGCCAAGCAGTCGGTATTTGCCCCTGCCGTCCACGCGGCCATACTCCTCTAACATGCGGCCAGACTTTTCCAAGCCAGCGAGCGCTCTCGGATTGAGCGCATTACGGGCGAATACGACGACATAGTCGTGTGTTGTTGCGATGAAACGATCCAGATGTCGACCCCTAGGATTACACTGAACTGCGAATGTTCCGACAAAGTTGGCGTCGCCGAACACTTCACTTCCGACCTTGATCAGATTGTGTAGCTCGTGCTCGTCAATGGAAATGAACATAACGCCATCATCAGCGAGGAGCGTTCGTCCTAAGCGAAGGCGAGGTAACAACATCGAGAGCCAGTCGGAGTGGAAACGGCCATTGGACTCGGTATTGGCGACAAGTCGCTGGCCTTCGGCATCTAGTTGCTCTGAGCGGAGCAAGTATTCTGAGGCATCGCAGGCGAAGTCGTCGGAGTAGATGAAGTCCTTCCCTGTGTTGTACGGCGGGTCGATGTAGACCATTTTGACCTTGTTGAGGTAGGTCTCCTGGAGCAGCTTCAGGGCGTCGAGATTGTCCCCTTCGATGAACAGGTTCCGCGTCGTGTCGAAGTCGACGCTCTCCGCCCGGCACGGGCGGAGTGTTTTGGCGATCGGGGCGTTGGCCGCGAGCAGTGCCTCCCGCTTGCCGGGCCAGTTGAGGTGGTACCGCTCCTGCGGTCCTTCGACAATTTCGGGGGATAGTTCCTGCCGCAGCAGGTCGAAGTCCACCGCCCTCACCACCTCGTCCTTCTCGTTCCGCGACTCAGTGATGCACCCAGGGAAGCGGGTGGCGACCCAATCGATGTTGTGGGCGACGAGGTCCGGCGTGTGCATCTTCAGCTTGTTCATGGGTTGGTGATTCCTTGCGGATCGGGCTGGGTCAGGCAGTGAGTTCGTCGATCTGGGTTTGGACAGCACGGCCCTCGGCGTTGATCTCGACCTTGCGGTTGAACTGCTTCTCGCGGTTCAGGCGGGCTTCCAGCTTGGCGTGTTCACGCTGGAGCGACCCGATCCGGTCCAGCCGCTCTGCGTGATCCTTGAGCGATTCGCCCTGCCTGGGCCGGTAGGGCATGAGTCGCCCGAGTCGCTGCCCGTAAAGCGAGGCCAGATCGAGCGCGACAGGCAGCGGGGACCGGAGCGGACCACTGACCAGAGACGCTGCGTTCGCTTGAGAAACAATCCTGTAACACAATGGACGATCCGGCATCCCGCCTCAGTAGCGACTGGCTTTTCCGGACTAGAATAAGCTCAATTGATAGAGACAGTTACGAAAGCGGGTGACCGGGCTCGAACCGGCAACATTCAGCTTGGGAAGCTGACACTCTACCATTGAGTTACACCCGCGCTGGAAATATCGTAACACCCGGCTGCTTGTTGTCCAAGTCGATCGTCCCGGCGGGAACCCGACTGTCCCAATGGCCGATAAGCTCCTGTTTCACAATCCATTAGCCGAAGTGCGGATGATCACTTATATTCAGGATCGGAACATCGGCATGAGTATCGGCGGTCGAGTCTGGACGTGGAATCGCGTCCGGGTGTCGGGGCTGACATACCGGGATCAGTGCCTTTATTGCTGGCCTGTCGTGTGTTCGGTGATTCGATCGCTGTCTGTCCAAGGAGTTTGCCGCGAGTACTTTGGCCGTCCAACCGTCATTGCCCCGCGAACCCAAGCCGCGCGCGGTGTTCATCGATGTCGCTCGAGCGGTGGCGGTCTTTCTGGCCATGCTTCCCCATGCACTGGCCACCTTCGTGGCGACCCAGGAGCTGCGGGAGGGTACCGAAGCCGATGTGGCGATGGAATCCATCGGTCCGCTGGTGAGCGCGCTTCCGACAGCGGGCGTTGAATCGTTTGGTCCCACATGGTCACCCCCTTCCATCATCGCCGTGGGTTCACTCATCGAGCTGGCCTGGAACGGCATCGTTGTCATGGCGCGCGGTGCGACACCAGCGTTCTTCATCATCTTCGGCATCATGGTCGAAATCGTCTATGTCAAGCGATGGCAACAGCAGGGCGGACTTTCCGTTGCGCGGCGGCTGGCGACCCGATCATCGCAGTGCTATCTGGGTTATGCTTCGGTCAGCATCGCCGGTCTCCTGGCCGGTGGCATGACCATGAGCGAATTCGGACGCTCTCTGCTCGGCCTGGCGCCGAATCATTTCGGTAACATTCTGCTCTTCTATGCCATTGCCCTGCTGGCCATGATTCCCCTGCTCAAGATTCGCCTGACCCTGGGAGCCTGGGTTCCCGCGGCCATCATCGTCGCGGTCTGGATCATTGATCCGGTCCTCGATCTTTTCACCTGGCCAGATCGTCAAGAGCCGATCGCACGCTGGACCGGCATGCTCTTTGGGCGCGGCGAAACCGGCTTCAGCCTGATTCACGGCATGACGTTCATGATGGCCGGCCTGCTCCTGGGCATGGCGATCAAGCGCTCGATTCACCGGGGAACACTTGGCGCATTCCATCTGGCGAGTCTGGCGATGATGCTCGTGGCGGCGCTGGTTACCGCCGGCTTCATTCTCCAGTACGGTCCATCGGAGTTCGCCCGATTGCTCTACTTCGACAATGTCTTTCGCGGAAACCATCATCCCGCGTACTACTCGTCGGCCGGGCTGCAGGCGCTGTTGATGATTTCGCTGATGGCGTTGATATTCCCCCTGTCGACCCGGAGCGATGATGTCAACGGGTACGGCATCAGCCTTGGTCGATCATCACTGATCGCGTTCGCGGCTGGAAACGCCGGCCTTGCGCTGTTGTTTCCGTTTCAGGCAACCAGCGTCCTGATCGGTGGCGTCATGGCCGGAGCATTCATGCTCGCCCTGCCGGCGATCACCAGCGGGATCGCCGCGATGCTTGCACGGCTCAGGCCGATCCCGAAGACTGGATAAACAGCCCGCGCCATTCAGTCATGCAGCAGGTTGCCCGCGGCATCGATAAGGGTCTGGGTGGCGATGACCGTCAGAAGCATGCCCATCAGGCGCTGTGCCGCGCGTAGGCCGCGCTCGCCTAGCAGGCTGACCAGCGGGGATGCGGCCAGGAAGATCGAAAGGCTGGCGGCGCAGGCCAGAGTCAAGGCGAGGAGCCATGTCCCCATTCGGTCGGGTTCGCGGGTCGCCAGCATGGAGACGATGGCGATCGCGGATGGCCCGGCGATCAGCGGAATCGCCAGCGGAACCACCAGGGGCTCACCCAGGGATTCCTCGGTGGGGAATATCTGGCGGGGATCGTTGAAGATCATGCGTATGGCGATCAAGAACATCACCACGCCCCCGGCGATGCCGATCGCTTCGGGCGACACGCGCATGGAATGGAAGAGCGCCGGCCCGAAAAAGAGGCAACCGGCCAGCACCAGCCAGGCGATCAGGTTCTCGCGGATGATCACCACGCGTCGTCGCCTGGCCGACAGCCCGCCGGTAAGGACCATGAATGTCGGCACGTTTCCCAACGCATCCAGAACCAGAAAGAGCGTGATGAATGCGGCCCACAGTGTCATGGCGATCGAACCGGCTCCACTTGCGCAGCACCTCGATAAACAATGCGCCGCATTGTATTTATGCCCATCACCCGGCGGTAGCGTTGACTCCTCGGCGTCCGATGGCGCCTTGGGGGCGACTTCAGCATCACGCTGGGGGTCACCCCATATTCAGGATACCGTCTTCTCGAATCGGCAGGGATCGAAGGACGATTCCCGATCCGGGAAAACGCTTCGCTCAGGGCGAACGCATGTAGGCCCGGCGCATAAAAGGACTTGATAGTCGTTTGCGCTCCCCGGGCGCATCGGCTACACCTCACCTCAGTTACACGCGTGGCCACGCAGCAATACCGCGAACCGACAAAGGAGCGCATCATGGACGATGTGACTCGCGGCGATCTGCTGCGCCCGTTCGAGCAACTGACCGACCCACGGCGACACAACATCGTGCACCCGCTGCCCAACATCCTCCTGATCGCCATCATGGCCGTGACCTGCGGCGCCAGCGACTGGGCCGCGGTCCATCGCTGGGCCATGGCCAAGCGTTCATGGCTGGCCACCCTGCTGGACCTGAGCCGGGGCATCCCCAGCCGCGACACGTTCAGCCGCCTCTTCGCCACCCTGGACCCCGATGCCTTCGAACGCTGCTTCATCGCCTGGACCGCTGAACTGGCGCAACTGAGCGGTGGCGGTGTGGTGGCCATCGACGGCAAGACCATCCGCCGCTCGTTCGACCGGGCGATGAAGCAGCCGGGGATGCACATCATCAGCGCCTGGTGCGAGCGCAACCGCGTGGTGCTGGGGCAACTGGCCACCGAGGCCAAGAGCAACGAGATCACCGCCATCCCCAAGCTGCTGCAACTGCTCAGCCTCAAGGGCGCCACGGTGACCATCGATGCCATGGGCTGCCAGAAGACGATCGCCAGCCAGATCATCAAGTCCGAGGCCGACTACCTGCTGGCGGTCAAGGACAACCACCCCGACCTGCACGAGGACGTGAAGCTGTTCTTCGCCGATGCGATCGAACAGGGCGATGCGAAGCTGGTCCGGCTCGATCAGCCGCAGGTCGATGGCGACCACGGCCGGATCGAGACCCGTCGCATCTGGGCCAGCGCGGACGTGGCGTGGCTGAAGCGGCAGGGTCACCATTGGGAGGGTCTGCGGGGCCTGGTGTGCGTGGAAGGCACTCGTGAGACGCTGGGACCCGATGGCAAGACCGCCGTCGAGCGTCGCTTCTTCATCACCAGCCATGATCCGGGGCAGATCGGCGCCGAGGCGCTCCTGGCGATGGCCCGCGGGCACTGGGGCGTGGAGAACCGCCTGCACTGGTGCCTGGACGTGAGCTTCAACGAGGATCAGCGCCGCCTGCGCAAGGGCCACGGGGCGGAGAACTTCAGCCGCCTGTGCCGCATCGCCTTGAACCTGCTCAAGGCCGAGAAGAGCGAACGGCTGGGCATCGCCAACAAGCGACTGGCCTGCGGCTGGGACCACGACTACCTGCTCAAAGTCCTGATGAACCTGGGCTGAGCGTCCCCACCCCCGCATGGCGTGGGGCGGAGCACCGGGCAGCGCGATCGGCGCGCGCCGATTCAGGCTGTGCAAGGCCGCTCAGACCCACCAAGCCGCCCGGATCGGCCCCGCAGCCCCCGGCGCGGGCGTCCTGGCACCCGTCGATGATGCCCGGACTCCCGGCAAACCCCGTGCCGCATCGCACGCCGAGGTACATGCGTTTGCCCTGTGATCGGGCCCGCCCGCCTTGCCCATCGTCGAGTGTGAGCGCATCATATGCGGTGGGCCTCGCGAGTTCGGCCAGGGGTCAGGGTTGTTCATTGTCGCCGGATGATCCTTCCCGGATCGGGCTCGCGCCCGAGGGATTGTTTGATTCATGCCCATATTGCTTGTGGTCAATCAGCCTTCACTCTGGCCCGTCGAGATCGCGGGCGTGCGCATCGTCGGTGCCCGCAAGTACGTCACCGATCCGGCCTTCAACGCGATGAAGAACACGCGGGTGTTCAATCTCTGCCGGTCATACAGCTATCAGAGCCTGGGCTATTACGTCTCATTGTTGGCCGAAGCGCGAGGACATCGGCCGCAACCGGACGTGGTGACCATCCAGGACATGAAATCCGGCGGCCTGACGCGCGCGATCGCCGATGAATTGGACCAGTTGATTCAGCGTACGCTCCGGCCGATCAAGAGCGCCCAATTCGGCTTTGACATTTTCTTCGGCCGCACCACCACCAAACGGGACCGGACGCTGGGCGCGCGTATCTTCGGCCTCTTCAATTCGCCCCTGCTCCGCGTGCAGTTCCATTGGAAGAACCGCCGGTGGCAGATCCAGAGCGTGCGTCCGATCTCGGCCGGCGATATCCCTGAGCATCACCAGGAGGACCTGCACGAGGCGGCGCGGGCATTCTTCGCCCGGCGGCAGTGGTCCGGTCCGGCTTCGCGGCCACCGCGCCACAACCTGGCCATTCTGGTCGATCCGACCGAGGAGCAGCCGCCTTCGGATGAGGGCGCGATCGCCCGCTTCATTCGCGCCGCCAACCAGGCGGGCATGGCCACCGAACGCATCACGCGCGATGACTTTGGCCGACTGGGCGAATTCGACGGGTTGTTCATCCGCGCAACCACGTTCGTCAACCATTACACCTACCGCTTCGCCCGCAGGGCCGCGGCTGAGCGCATGGCCGTGATCGATGATCCGGTCTCCATCGCCCGCTGCACCAACAAGGTCTACCTCGCCGAGCGCATGGCCCAGCACCGCGTCCGCATCCCGCTGACCATGATCGTCCACCGCGAGAACTTCAAGCGCGTGCCCGATGAGCTGGGCCTGCCCTGTGTGCTCAAACAGCCGGATTCAGCGTTCTCGCGCGGCGTGGTCAAGGTGTCCACCGTCGAGGAGTATCACCATCACGTTGACAAGCTGTTGGATAACTCCGAACTGGTGATCGCCCAGGCGTACATCCCGACCGACTTCGACTGGCGCGTCGGCGTTCTGGATGGCAAGCCGCTTTATGTCTGCAAGTACTTCATGGCCCACCGGCACTGGCAGATTCAGAAGCGAGCCAGCACGGGCCGGGTGCTCACCGGGCGGTTTGAAACCCTGGATATCGAGGATGCGCCGCCGGCGATCGTGCGAACGGCGGTCCGGGCCGCCCGGCTGATCGGTGATGGACTCTATGGTGTGGACCTCAAGCAGATCGGCAAGACCGTGCATGTGATCGAGGTCAACGACAATCCGAGCATCGAGGCGGGCATCGAAGACCGCAAGGCCAAGGATTCGCTCTATCAGCGGATCGTGGCGTCGTTCGTCGAGCGGATCGAGCGGCTGAAATTGAGCCAGCCCAACGGCCAACTTGCCGGCCGCCGCCGCCGCCCGACCGCCGCGCCGATTCCCCCATCGGAGTTGACCACGCTGATTCCTGATCAATCCATTGAAGAAAATGGCGACGCTGGCGATCACGGCGATGGTGATTCCCACCAGGGCCGTTTGCGTTAAACCGGATGATCGCTCCGTTTCGGACGGATGGCCCGGGACCGCCGGTCGCATGGCACCAAGCCCTTGCGAGGCTCAATCGTCGCCCAGACCCAGCAGCTTCATTTTCTTATAGAGCGTCGTGCGGTTGATGCCCAGTTGCCGGGCGGTTTCCTGCCGATTCCATTGGTTGGCGTTGAGCGCGGCGAGGATGATCTGGCGCTCGGGTTCGATGAGGGCTTCGATCAGTGGGACCGGATGCTTGATGTCCCAACCGCCGGCCAGTGCCGGTATATGGACCATGCCCTTGGCCGCGGTGCCGTCGGCCCCGGCGTGTTCGCCGCGCAATGAGAACGCAGCGCCGTCGGGTTGGAGCGTTTCGGGCAGATCGCTCAGTTCGATCGTGGGACGGCGGCTGAGCACCACGGCCCGTTCGATGGCGTTTTCAAGTTCGCGGACATTCCCCGGCCAGTTGTGACTGAACATCGCCCGCATCGCCTCCTCGCTGAAGCCCGTGATCACCTTGCCGACTTCCTTGCTGTGCTTCTCGAGGAAGTATTCGGCCAGGATGGGCACATCACCGCCTCGCTCCCGAAGCGCCGGCATGCGGATATTGACGACGTTGATCCGGTAGTAAAGGTCCTCGCGGAACTGCCCTTTGCGGACCAGTTCCTCCAGCGATTGATTGCTGGCGAGGATGAACCGTACATCGCAGTGCACCGTTTTCGTCGATCCGACCGGCTCGTACTGCTTTTCCTGGAGCACACGAAGCAGCTTCAGTTGCAGCGCCGGCGTTGCGCTGTTGATTTCATCGATGAACAGTGTTCCCCTCTCGGCCGCGCTGAGCTTACCGGGCTTGTCGCTGTCGGCCCCGGTGAAGGCACCCTTGACATGGCCGAACAACTCTGATTCCAGCAGTGTTTCGGGAATCGCCCCACAGGCGAAGGTGACGAATCGGCCGGCGGCCTGGTGGCTCATGGTGTGGATCGCCCGTGCGATCATGGACTTGCCTGTTCCCGGCTCGCCGCTGATCAGCACGGTGGTGCGCGACGGCGCAACGGCTTCCACCAGTTCGTAGACCTTGCGCATCAGGTGGTTCTGACCCACGAGATTGGCCAGCCCGAATCGCTCGGTGAGTTGGGTGCGCAGCTCGCGATTCTCAGCCAGCAGGGCATGCTGGCGTACGGCCTTGTCTACGGCGATTCGCAGCTCATCATCGACGATCGGCTTGGTCAGGTAGTCGATCGCGCCCAGGCGGACCGCTTCCACCGCGTTCTCGATGCGGCCGAATCCCGTGATGGCGATGGGCACGAGCGAATCGAAATCTTGCCGCACCCGTTTGAGCAGGTCGATGCCCGTGCATCGGGGCATGTTCATATCGGTGATGACCACGCCGAAGCGATTGGCCCGGGCCGCCCGCCGGTCGCCGTTGGAGCGGCCGGATTCCAACAGATTGATCGCCTCCATGCCGTCGTTCGCCGTGGCGGTGGCGAAACCTTCGCGCTCGAGGAATTCGCCGAGGCTCTCGGCGACGATCGGATCATCATCCACGATCAGGACACCGGGGTTCGCGCTCACGGGGGCCTCCTTGCTGGGTGTGCGGATCACCATTCGGTTTCGGATGGGGATAGGGGATAGGTGAAGAGGATCTCAGTACCGCGCGGCGAAAGATTGCGGGGCCGCAATCGGCCACGGAGCGAGCGCGCGATGTCCATGCTCAGGCTCAACCCCAGCCCGTGACCGGTCGACTTGGTCGTGCGCCCGAAGCAGAATTCGCCGGCTTCGTTGAACAGCCGCCGGTTCATGCCCGGCCCATTGTCGATGATGCGGAAAACCACCCAGTCCTCGAGGCGGCCTTCGATCCGGATTTCACCCGGCGGGGCGGCGCCGGACCGACGTTGCTCCTGTGCGATGGCATCCAGACTGTTGCGCACGGCGTTGGCGATCACCGGATAGATCGGCCCTGCCGGCAGTGATGCCAACGACTCATCGATATCCACCTCAACCTTCACCCCCGCCATCTCGGCGGCCGGGGTGAGCAGGGCGATGGCGTGTCGCACGGTTGTGCCGACATCACGCGTGGAGCGAAACGTCCGCGGTTCGAGATTGCGCGGGCTGTTCAAGGTTCGAATCAGGTGAGCCATCCGACGCATGGCTTCGTTGACCGATTCGAGTTGTTCGAGGATGGCTGGATCGGCGGGTTTCGCCCCGTCGGCCGGTTGCTCACGGGCCTGACCACGAAGCTGAAGCATCGTCCGGCTCAGGTTGCGCAGGCCGCCGTCAAGCAGATTGGCCAGCTCATGGGTGAGCTTTTCCTGGGGTTGTGCGATGGCCTCCGGCCCGGGAGCGGGTCGAATGCTTGGGGATTGGCCGCTGGGTGACCCGGGTTGCACCATGACATCACGGATATCGGTTCAGGATGGGATCGACTTGAGGCTGACGTTGCCTTGAAGCGACGGATTCGGCCGTGGGATGGTGTTCTCGGACGATGCTGATGCCCGGATGCAACATGTGCTGTGTCGATTGCCGAGGCGTTTTGATGCGGCTGAGCGTCATGGGCGGGCGGCCCTCAGCCGGCCATGACGCTCAGCGCTCCAATCAAAGCCAGCGAGCCTGTGGCGGCGCACGCGGCCCCGAGCCAGTGCAGCCGTTCGGGCGCGTGTTCGGCCGACCAGAACCAACGCATGCTCAAGTTGAAGAGCGCTGCGGCCAGAGTGAGGGCAACCAACCCACTGACGGCGATCAACAAAGCATCCGAGGCGGTGAACTCGGCGATCCGGGGCGATGGGGCCAGTCTCCAGGCCACGCTTGGGACCAGCAGGGCCGAGGGCAGAAAGATCAGGATCCACCCCGCCACCGCCCAGAGCCAGGTCAGCAGCCACTGGCTAAGATGCGACCGGCGGGGATCAATCCACGATACGCCGACGAACGCCAGTTGTCCGGCGAAGACCGTCACATACGCCGCATGGGAGGCCGGCTTGCCGGTTTCGAGGTGGACCAGCATCCAGAACACCGCCGGCGCGGTCACCGCGATGATGGTGATCAGGTCGTGCTGATTTCGATTGCGCAGGTTGCGCGGCCAATAAAGCGCATGCATCAGGAACAGCAGCATCGGCGCGGGCAGCCACTGGATATCGGTGATGACCCAGCAGGTGTAACCGAACAGCGTGCCCCCGATCATGGCCGGCACGTTCAACGTCGAGCGGCGCCGCCAGAGCAGGACGAAGACCATCAGCAGCACCAGGACCACCGCCCGCGCCCGCAACGCATCCACCGGCAGAGGCATCATGGCCTCCAGCAGCGCGTAGGTCAGCAAGGGGATGAAGAGATTATCGAGCCCGCGCCAGGATACGGCTTCGATCATCATCACCAGCAGGCCGATGATGATGGCGATCAGCAGAACCTCTTCGCGTCCAATGGTGGTGAACAGCAGCAGCGGGACATGCGCGCTCAGGAACGCCACGGTGAAGAACGCCACCGAGCCTTCCACGCTCTTGATCCCGTCAAGCCCCGCGTACCGAAGCCGTCCGTAGCCCACGCCGATCAGCGCCGCCACGGCATCGGCCAGGGTCAGGACCAACATCGGAATCACGAAGCCGAGCAGCTGGCCATCGGCCAGCACATAGAGCGCCGCCACCGCCGCCGGATAGCACAACTCGCCGAACGACTGGCGGCCCACGGCATGAAGCACTTTGCCGGACCGTTCGTGAATCGCCGGTATCCACCGGATACAGAGCATCAGCACGATCGCCAGCGCCGCCAACGCCACCACCATCCAGGCCTGGTCCCCGAACGCCCACGGGAAGGGAAGCACCAGCAGCCCCATGCTGACATGCATCAGCTTGCGCACCACCTCCGGATGCGGATTGAGCCGTCGCTGCACCTGGCCAAGCAGGACGATCATGCCGCCCAGAGCGCAGATCACGACCAGCATGGCGATCGCCTGGTCACTCACCCGGCCACCTCCTCGATGCGCAGGGCACTGTAAAAAAACGCCCGGTCGCGCGATAATAGCCGCGTCGCCGGTTCATCCAGACTCAGCAGCCGTTCGGCCAGGCGTTGTGGCCGCATGCGCGGGGCGAGCATGTTCCAGTAGACCCATCGAGCGCCGGTTGGGGCAATATCGAGCATTCGTTCCAGAAGCTGGTGATGCTCGGCCTCGGGCATGTATTCGAAGATGTCGCTCAGGTTGAAGCGTGAACAGCCATCGACGATCCCCGCATCCAGGGCGCTGGCCAGATCGAGTTGATATGGATCGATGCGATCAAGACCCTGGCGAATGGTTTCAAATGCTTCCGGGCGGAGGGCGGCGGGCAGGGCGGTGCGGTGGTGGCCGGTCAGAATCCATTGCAGATACGGGTTCTCGCTGGGGTCCAGTGCGGTGAGTGCGTGGGTGGTGCGATCCAGAATCCTTTGGGCGACGGAGCCCTGGACGTATCGAAAAAGCGCAGGATCACGACCCAGCCTGCCCATCACCGGTCGGGAAAAGAAGATTCCAAAGATCATGCGCCAGGGCAGGGTGTTCCATGTTCGATCGTGGAACCGGCGTCGGGCTTGCGGATCGCGGGGTTCAAGCAGTGATTCCACGGTGCCGCTTCGATGGGCCAGCGGGAGAATCCATTGTCGAAACAGCCGGAAATATCGCTCGAATCGGCCGACCCCGCCGATGCCCCAGCGCTCGACGGCCGCCATCCTCGCATCCCAGAACATCCGGGCCGCTTGGCCCAGATCGCCCCGGCAACGGTGGTAGAGCCGAGCGCGGCCGGTTGCCGGGCGCGAGCCGACAAGTTCAAGCAACTCCTGGTGCGTGCAATGGCGATACGCGGCGATTCGAAGCTCCAGCGCTGCGAGCTGGGCGGGGTTCATGTCGATCGCCACGATCCGTTCCGGCCGTCGAGTGAGCATGGCCAGCGTGTTGTCACCGGCCGAAGCAATGGAAAGACACCGATCCCCCGGCTGAATGTCCAGAGCCTCGAGCAGGATGTCGGCATCTTCCCAGCACTGGGCGTAACGGAGCACCGCGCTATCAGCCAGGACCACCCGTGCGCTTGTCATGGCTCGGTTCCCCGCTCGCCGGAATCGCCTCGTTGGATCAGCCGCACCCAACCCGCCGCGCCATCGAATTCAACCTCATCACCGCTCCGCAGCCAGCCCATCAGGCCGGGAATGCTCACGATGGCGGGAATGCCCATCTCGCGGGCCACGATCGCCGAGTGCGAAAGCAGACTTCCATGCTCGACCAGCACGCCCGCGGCGATGGGAAAGAGCATGACCCAGCCCGGATCGGTGCGTGAAGCGACCAGGATTCCGCCCGGCTTCATGACACCGAGGCGAGGATCGGTGATGACTTCCACCACGCCGCGCACCTGCCCGGGGCAGCAGCCCAGACCGCGCCTCCGGTCGCCTTTGCTTTGAACCTCTCCGGATTCGATGGTTTGCTTGCCGGTGAAGTGGTTGCCCTGATGCACAGCGCCACGGGTTTCAAAGCGATCATCGGGCGCTGGTGTCGAGCCATCCTGGAACGTGGCGAACCCCTCCCGCCGCATTCGCGCCAGCGCCGCCAGGCTCGGTGTGGTCAGCGTGCCTTCCACGAATCCGAGCAGTTCATCGATCTGAAGGTGGAAGACATCACGTGGATCATCGAGCTGCTCCAGTTCGTGCAGTCTCCGCCCGAACTCGACGATGATCCGCCGGACACGGCCGAAAAGCCGTGTTCGCTCGAAGCGAAGGTTCTCACGATCGCGAACGCGGCGTCCGGCGTGCTTGAGCACCCAGTTGAAAATCGTCCGTCGCAGCGGGCGACGATTAAGATGCTTGTCGATTTCCCGCCGCACGCTCAGCGCGACCTGCTCAGCGCTGCTGGCGTGATCCGGGTCCGTATCCTCCTCGGATGCGAGCATCCGCCGCGCCAGCATGCCGACCGATCGCCACATCGCCGACGGATCATCATGCAGCGTCGGGCTTTCCAGCTTCAGCTCTTCGAGGCATCGATCGCCGAACTTTTCCAGATACGCTTGGGCCATGCCCGCAAGCTCGGGCAGGTGTCGCAGTTTCGCGGCCAGTGCCCGCGTATCCTGATGCGCATCGCAGAGCAGGTCGATCAGGTCGGGGTGATGCGCATGGTCGAGTAGCGCCTGCTGGGCCATGGCTCGGAGCATGCGTGGCGGCTGGGCGCTGATGATGTCGCCCTGCATGGTTGTCAAGGCGCCGGGCAATCGCCGTTCCTGATCGTTGCACCACTTCTGAGCAAGCGTACCCAACAGCCCGAAGAAGATCATCGCCAGAAAGTCATTGATCAGGGGCGCATCCCAGCGGGTCAGCAGTTTGCGTTCAAGATCACGGTAATGGTCGCGCAGTTCATCCAGGCGCATCTGGTCGATCGGAACCGACGGCGCGGCCAGGGCTTCATCCAGTCGCGCGTGGAAGCGCCCGATGCGCCGGCGAATGGTCCAGTGTGCCGCGATGAGGCGCATGGCCATGCGGGAGAAGCGGCCCATATCCTTCCATCGCGCCGCCCACCGCTGGTCGATCAGCTCATCGGCGATCGCGTCGGGGAGACCCTCCTTGACGCCCATCATCTGTTCCATGAACCGGCGATTCATGGCGAATCCCGGCAGCATCGCCAGGAGGCGATACCAATTGAGCAGGTTGTAGAAAATCCGGCCGCGCACCAGGCCAAGCATGTTGGCGAACACCGTCGCCCGATCCTCGATGATCTCATCGGCCACGCCCATCATCCGGCAGAACCGCCGGTAGACGTGCTCATAGACATATCGCGCGAAGCTGAAGGTCATGGGGGTGGTGACGCCGCTGTAGCTCTCGGCGATGTTGCTGTTGTCCCAGATGTTCAATGCGCCATCAGGATCTGGTAGCCGCCTTAGCGTGGTGATCGGCCGCGACTGAAGCAGATAAAGCGTGTCGCCTTCAGTGGCCCATTCAATGTCCTGGGGCCGACCGAAGTATCGTGCGGCGCGGCGGGCCAGGTCGGCGACTTCGCGGACCTCATCATCGGACAGCGAGGGTTGACAAGCCCGCTTGCCGTCCAACGCTTCCGTGACCACGCGGCCCTGATCATCACAGATGCGCAGTTCCTGCTTCGAGGCGATGGAACGGTCCAAGATGCGGCCTTCACGGTCGATGCGCCAGGTATCGGCGTTGGATGCCCCCTCGACAAGTTGATCGGCCAGTCCGAACACCGCCGAGACGATGCATACGCCGCGCTGCCCCGTGACCGGATCGGAACTGAACGCCACACCGGCCCGATCGGCCCGTACCATCCTCTGGATGAGCACGGCCGGCGCGACCGGTTCAGTCGAAGCGCCGGTTTCCTGGCGATAGGCTCCCACTTGTCGGGTTTGGCCGCTGTTCCATACCGATTCGATCGCGGCGTAGAGCGCCTCCCGATCGCGGGCATCCACACCAAGAACACTTTGAAACTGACCGGCGAAGGAATGGCCCGTGCCATCTTCATCCATCGCACTGGACCGCACCGCCACACGACATCCGGCACGCGAATCATCCACGGCCAGGGCCTGAATCGCCGCTTGCATGCCCGGCTCGAGGCGCATCAGCGTCGTGCCGCCGTTCGCCTGACTGTCCGCCGCCACTTCAGCTTCGGGCGGGAGGACCACGAACCATGGCGGAATCGAAAACCCCGCCTGACCCAGCCTGTAAAGCGCAGCGGCCTTGCCACCCAAAAGCGATGGGTTCTTGACCAAGTCGGGCTGGACGATGCATGGGGTCACGATGCGCTCCACCATATCCACAACATCGGCACGACACCGAGAAACAGGTACAGAA
Organism: Phycisphaeraceae bacterium; assembly: GCA_020831765.1. Taxonomy (GTDB): domain Bacteria; phylum Planctomycetota; class Phycisphaerae; order Phycisphaerales; family Phycisphaeraceae; genus JAFIFY01. The sequence continues at coordinate 16,968 of JAFIFY010000031.1, forward strand.
CCAGTGTCCATACGCCGCTCATGGTCTCGATCATCCTGCCTGAGCCGGGAGCCTGGCTTCGCAGGAACCGTCTGCCCGCCCGGATCGAGAGCAGCAGGACGGCGACCGGCGCTGGCAGAATCCACGCGATGCCCGCCAGCCACGCGGCGATTCCGGCCAGCACCGCCGTGGCCGCCATCATGCTCAGCCATGTCATGATCGCCGCGCCCCGGCCCCAGAGTGATGAGTACGTCTCGACGCCGACTTCCTCATCGGCCGGAGCGCGGATTTTGCGGCCGATCTCGATGACCATTCCATTGGTGAAGCTGGCCAGCAGGAACCAGTAAAGCCCCGAGGGCGCGTGTCCATCCTCGATGCGCCAGTCGCAGGCCGTGGCGTAGAGATCGATCAACGGCATGATGAACATGTGCGAGACCATGTAGATGATCGGCCGCCCCTTGAGCCACTGGCGAGCGAAAAACTCCTTGCTCATCGCCGCCAGGTAAATCCATGGCAACAAGAGAAGCGGGATCATCTTTGGAGAGAGCCAGAGGGAGAGAAGCAACTGAAGCACTGCGCCGAGAATGAACACCACGCCAAGCTCGGAGAGCGTGACCAGGCCGCGTGGCACCGCGCGATAGGGACGAAAGCGGCTGTCCTCATCAAAATCCTTGAACTCATCGGCGATCCGTAACTGCAGAAAGAAGATGAGGCATGTGGCAAACGCCACACCAAGCGCAAGGATGCCCGGTAGCGTGTCCTCCCCCCGCAGCAGACGTGAATAACACACGGCCGAGGCGCTGAACATCAGGATCAGCGGTCCGTGTTGAAAAAGCGGAAACCGCTCGGCCTGATAGGTCCACCACTTGCCCACGAAGCTCGGCGGAGTCGAGGCCGGCGCTGGGCGTTGCTGGGTGTTGGGAGCCTCAGACATGCTCATCATCCGGATCGGATCGCGCGGCCGAGTCCGCATCGCCCGGTTCAGGGGCCGGCGTCGCGGCGATGCGCTTGCCACGCGCAAGACGCGCGTGGGCGCGGCTGAATTCTCCAGCGGCCAACGCGCCGATGATCGAAAGCTCGCCCGCCAGGCAGACGCCGCCGCACAACTCGGCGAAGCGATGTCCGTGCGACGCCCCGCTCAAGCCCAGCAACTCCAGGCAAGCCTTCTGTGATGGTAAGGCGGTGCCGCCGCCGACCGTACCCACCACCATGTTCGGCAGGGTTACCGCGGCGTACAGATCGCCATCCGAAGTCACCTCGAATCGCGTCACCCCCACGGCCGCTTCGGCCACACACGCCACATCCTGCCCGCACGCGATGAAGAGCGCTGCCAGCCCGTTGGCATAGTGCCCCTGCACGCCAATGCCGCCGGACAACACGCCGCCCAACGCGCTCATCTGCCAATAGCGCGACATCTGTTCCGGCGTCGTATGCAGTCGCCGGCGCACCAGGTCGGCGGTCAGGGTGATCTCGCTGGTGACCTTGCGTCCGCGACCCAGCACCAGGGCCTGCATGGTTGCTTTCTTATCGCCGGATGCGTTGGCCTCGACGTAGGCCTGGGCGGGCTTGATCGGACAGTTGGCCAGGATGTGATCGAAGATGGCCTGCGTGGCGATGGTGACCATGTTCTGCCCGGCGGCATCGCCGGTTCGATATTCCAGGCTCAAGTAGACATGATTGCCCTCGATCGTCAGGCGGGTCTCGACGAGGGTGCCGTACCGTGTGGTGCCCTCACCGATGCGCTTGAGCTGATCCATGTTGGCGGTGAGCCAGAGGACGAACCGGCCGACCTGTTCGAGATTGGCGAAGGCAAAGCCCGGCGTCCTCGCCACCCCATCGCCCACCATCATCGAAGCGCAGCCACCGGCCTCGGTGATCAGTGCTGCGCCACGGCTGTATGAAGCCACCAGCGCCGCCTCCGTCGTGGCCAGCGGGAAGTAGTAGTCGCCCTGACCGAACAAGCCGTTGATGCGCAGCGGCCCGGCCAGTCCGATGGGTATCTTGGCCGTCCCGATGTACTGCTCGATGTTGCGTTCAAAGCCCCCGGCGTGCTCGAGCGCCCAGGAATCGAGGATCGCATCACGGACGCCATCGCCTCGATCGCCCAACAGCGACCAGCGGCGTTCGATGGCCGATGGACTGATGCGCGAACCTCCGGGCACGCGCGGCGGGACGTTCTCGGTTCGCTGCTCAAGGCGCTTGGCCAGCTCCTCGGGCGTATGGCAGGCCATCAGAGTGGTGATCTGTCTTCTGATTCGCTCGATGTCCGTTGCCATGAGCCTGCCTCCGGCGCGGGTGTTGGGCGGCTGGGTCCCTTGGTTTTAGCCTTATGCCTGGGCCGGTCGGCGGCTGAGCATGCGTTCGAGGGCGGGATAGTCGATCTTGGCACGATGTCGGGCGTCCACGGGGATCGACCTGACCGGAAGCAAGCGGATGTTGCCGAATCGCTTAAGCATACCCTCAAGGTCGCTTGCGATGTCCTGCCGCGAAATCGCCGGGTCCGACTCGACCACCAGCGTCGGCTCGCCCCGGAAATTCACCAATGCACTTCGGACCACGCCCGGCACTTCCGAAGCGGCGCATTCCACGGCCAGCGGAAACAGCGTGCCCTGATCCGTCGTCAATCTCGCCTGCCATCGTCCAAGCAGCCAGAGCCGACTGCGGGCATCGATGTATCCGCCATCGCCGGTGCGATGCCAGATGCGGTGGCCCGCCATGATCTTGCTTTGCGCATCGCCTCGACCGTCCAGATAGCCGCGCACCACGTGATCGCCCGTAACAATAATCTCCCCCGCCCCCGGAATCGCCCCCGGAAGTCCGGGCTGCGCGCACATGTCTTCCAGTGATTCAAGCGTCGGAATGTCACGTTCGTGCCCATCGTCGGGTGCCGCGGCGGGCGGCGGCCGCGTCAGAATCCTCACGTTGATCCCCTCGACCGGACAGCCCGCGATCAGGCCATGGCCCTCAGCGACGGCTTGATGGGTATCGGGCGTGATCTGCTTCCATGCCACGTGCGCGATGGGTTCGGCCTCGGTCGAGCCGTAGACCACCCAGAGCTCGGCTTCAGGCGCGATGCGCTCGAGCTTGCGCATGACCCGTGGAAAGACGGGCGCGCCTCCGGTGTCGATTCGCCGAACACCGGACAGGTGAATGCCCTGGCCGATGCAGTGATCGGCCAGTCGCTCAAGAACCGTCGGGGAGGCGACGGTGCGGATGATGTTCTCGGCCTGGATCTGTTGGGCCAATGCGGCCGCATTCAGCGCGGCAACATCAAAGCGGAGCCCTTCGGGCAGAACGCTGGTCAAGCCTGACGCGAGATTGGCCAGCAGGAAAATCGGCATCGTCGTCAGGTCGATCTGGCCGGCTTCGAGTTTCAGGTCACGTTCCAGAACCCGGTGCTGCGTACTCAGAAAGCCGTGGGTGCGAACGATCGCTTTGGGCTCGCCGGTGCCTCCGCTGGTGAAGGTGATCAGGGCCGGATGATCGCTGTTGACCGCATGGGGAAGCGATGGGGTGGGGGCCTGATTCATGGCGGCTTGCCAGTTGCCGGCCCAGGGCAGGGGCATGCCGGTGGTCATGCGAAGACCGACCCTGCGCAACTCCCTGAACAGCGGGGCAAGCAGCAGCAGGCGTGTCGGGGCGATGATCATGCCCGGTGTTGTCCGGCGAAGCGCTGCGCGAATGGTGGCGAGATTGATCTCCGGTCCGGGGATGACCACGGTGATGGCCGCGCGCCAAGCGCCCAGCAACAGGGCGTAGAGCGTCGTGGACATCGGAACCAACGGCATCATGCGATCGCCGGGTTGCAGGCCGCGCTGGACCAGCATTCCAGAGATGCGCTGGGCTTGCTGATCAAGCTCGCGATAGGTGACGGTGCGGCGTCGGCTGCCGACGCCTTTGATGATGGCGGCGCGCTCGGGGTGTTCTTCGGCCCGTTCGTGCAGCCGATGGGCGAGATTGCGCTGAACGCTTGGGATCATGATCAGTTACCCGGCATCAGATCGCGACGAAAGAGGGCATAGCGGCGGATGATCCGATTTCCGTCGGTGAACAGATTGGTCGATCGACTGGATTCGTGCATCAGTGCGTGGATGATGCGCTCAAGATCGAGCTTCGCTCCGGCTTCGTAGACACGGGCGAGCAGGATGCTTCCCAGGCCGGCCAGGCTGCGTTCAGGCACCACGGCAAGACTCTTGACCACCATGGTCCTGGTCTTGCCGGCTCGACTCCGCTCCAGATGATCGGGAATGGCAAAGACAAAGCCCACCGGCTCACCTTCCCGCCGCGCCAGCAGAACCAATCGCGGATCCACCAGGCTCCGGATCGGCTCGTAGAGGATCGCGAATACCTTCAGCTCGATGGGTTGGAAGCGATGGGCATGGCTGAACGCGGCCATGGATATCCGCCAGATCGCTTCCAGTGCGTTCGGCCAGTCCGCCATGTCCAGTGGCTCAATGACCAGCCGCTGCTCAAGCAATCGTTGCTCGATGCGAGACAATCGGGCATTCTTCATCGTGGGCGGTTGGATGATTGAGGAATAGTAATTCGCCTCGGGCCGGAACCTGGCGCGCGTGAAACATTCGACGAAATATCGGGGATGATCCGGCTCCAGGAAGAACGGCGGTTGGTCGCCGCGCTCGACGATGAGCCGGTAGGTGTGCCAGGTATCGCCATCCATGGGACCGAGCGCCTGCCCGCATCCGTGTTCGGTCAGCAGCCGGCAGGCGTGGTCAAGGATGTCTGCGCCGGATTCGACATCATCGGCGTGGAAATGTCCGATGATGCCGGGCTTACCGTCATTCTGGGCGGGGCCAGGCCGCCACCAGAGTGAACAGCGGGCCGACGGTCCGGAAGGGTTGGTGTTCAGCAACATCAGATCAGGCCGCTGATGATGCAGCGCGTTCCACGCCGGAAGCCGCGTGCCCCAGCGGTCCAGGGCCGCGCGCCAATCGGTGAACGTTTCCAGTCCGCCGCCCATGCGTCGATGCCTCCACGCCGCGTCGCGCTACCGGACACCCTGGTCTTCGGCGGCCGTGTCCACATCGGCCGGATCATCGCCGCGATTGCGCGATGGTGTGCCAAGCAGTCCCTTGCGCCAGAACACATACAACATGAAAAGGGTCAGCGCCAACATCAAACCCATGATCAAGGGATAGCCCCAATACCAGCCCAATTCCGGCATGTTCCAGGGGGAAATTTCGGGGTCGAAGTTCATCCCGTAGATCCCGACGATGAATGTCAGGGGGATGAAGATCGTGGCCACGGTAGTCAGCATGCGCATGGTCGAGTTGATGCGGTTGCTGAGGGTGGAAAGATAGACTTCCTGCAGTCCCGATGCCAACTCGCGAAGCATCTCGGTGTTGTCAATCAACTGGGAAACGTGGTCGTAGCAATCGCGAAGATAGAGTCGGGTGGATTCGGAAATCTGCGGCAGGGGATCGCGCAGAAGTGCGCTGACCGCATCCCGGGTCGGCCAGAGCGAGCGCCGGAGCCGGAGCAGATCGCGTCGGACCTGGCGAACCTGTGCCAGGGTCTGATGGTCCGGCAGCATCATGACCTGATCCTCCAAACCATCAATGCGATCACCGAGTTGCTCCAGCACCGGGTAGTAGGCATCAATCATCGCATCGATCAGCGCGTAGGCGAGATAGTCGGCTTTCTGGCCGCGTATCCGGCCCGATGCGGCCCTGATGCGCTGGCGCACCGGCTCGAAGCAGTCGCCCCGGCGTTCCTGAAAGGTAATCACCACGTTGCCGACCAGGAAGAGGCTGATCTGTTCGGCGTTGACGCGCTGATCTTCGAGACTGACCAGGCGCATCACGGTAAAAAGGTGCTCACTGTACGGCTCGACCTTGGGTCTTTGGGTGACGTTAACCACATCAGCCATGGCCAGCGCGTGCAGCTTGAAGATTTCACCAATGCGACGGACCGTTACTTCGTCACCCAATCCGCAGACGTTGATCCAGGTCACCGGCCAGGATTTATCCAGCTTCGCCAGTTCCTCGACCTGCTGGACGGGCCGGGCCTTGGTTGAATCCGGCCCGTAGCAGATGATGTCGATCACCGGAGGCGGCGCTTCGGGGTCGATTCGTAGCGTTCCGGGCGGAGAACCAAGCGGCGGTCGTACGCGGCGCGATTTGCGGTGCGAATGATGGCGAGCCATCGTGTATCCCCTGATTGGCATGCCGGGCTGTCCGTGGCCTTCCCCAGTCAGACCGAAAGCCTGTTCATCACACGGTGTCCGATGTCCCGGCGATACCAGCCGCCTTCATAGTCGATCATGGAGCATGCCTCGTTGGCCAGTTCCCGCGCCCCGGCCAGGTCATCGCCCATCGCCGAGACGTTGAGCACCCGACCCCCGCTGGTCACCGCGCGCCCGGCGCTGTCGGCCTTGGTGCCGGCATGAAAAACGTATACATCCTTCATCTGCGCGACCTTGTCCAGGCCGCTGATCACCCGACCCTTGGAGTAATCGCCAGGATAGCCCTCGCTGGCCATGACCACCGAGCAGCATGCACGCGAATCCCAATCGAATCTCGCTTCTTCCAGCTTGCCCGTCGCCGTCGCCAGGAGCAGCTCGACCAGGTCGCCTTTCAGGCGCGGCAGGATGGCCTGAATCTCCGGGTCGCCGAACCGACAGTTGAACTCGATCACTTTCGGGCCGCCGGGCGTCAGCATCAGGCCGGCGTAGAGCACGCCCCGGTAGGTAATGTTGTCGCGCACCAGCGCATCGACCGTGGGAACCAGAATCGTCTGCTCGATCTCGCGCATCAGCTCTTCGGTGATGACCGGCGTGGGTGAATAAGCCCCCATGCCGCCGGTGTTGGGCCCCTTGTCACCTTCGTGGGCCTGCTTATGGTCCTGGGCCGGCTCGAGGATGAGCATGTTACGGCCATCGACCAGGGCCAGAATGGAAACCTCCTGGCCGACCAGTTTTTCTTCGATCACCACCGTCCGGCCCGCATCGCCGAACTCGAGGTTGAACATGATCCGCCGGACCGCATCGATGGCCTGGGCCTGGCTGCTGGTGACGATGACGCCCTTGCCTTTGGCCAGTCCCGCGGCTTTGACCACCACCGGCGTTTCGTGATGCTCGACGAACTTCATCGCCGCATCCCGATCGTGGAAGATGCGCGCTTCGGCGGTGGGGATCGAAACCGAGCGCATGAGCTGCTTGCTCCAGGCCTTGTCCGCCTCGATCCGCGCGGCCACGGCCGATGGTCCGAAGACCACACGTGATGGATGCTTGAGCCGGTCGGCCAGGCCGGCGGCCAGCGGATCCTCCGGCCCGATCACGATCAGTTCCACCTTGTTGTGGCGGCAGAAGTAATCGATCGCATCGACATGCTTGGTGATGACCGGCTCGATGGGCAGGTCCAGGTTTTCGCCGACCTGGGCCGTCCCGAAGTTGCCGGGCGCGAAATAGAGTCGATCGCAAAGCGGCGACTGGCGGATTTTCCAGCCCAGGGCGTGCTCCCGCCCGCCCGAGCCGAGGATCAGGATGTTCATGCCTCGAATCATAATGGCCGCAGGCGGTAACCCCAAACCTCGAGCCCGCGCCAGGGCGGCCCGTCGGCACGCCGGCAAAGGGCCGGCGAACGCCAGTGGCGGACATTTTCGGGGCCGGTTAGAATGCGGGGCTTGAGTCAGCCTCGGCCCGGGCCGATCAGACTCAGGTTGTCCGCCACCCTAGCTCAGTTGGTAGAGCACACCCTTGGTAAGGGTGAGGTCGTGGGTTCAAGTCCCATGGGTGGCTTTGGGCCGAAGCGGCTCCCGATGCGCCGCTTCGGCTTTTTTCTTGGCCCAGCTATAACTGCCGGGTTCGGCCCACCGGTCGATGGGTGGGCGCATCGACCAAGGCGATGAGAATTTCCTTGACCCGGATCCCGCTGGCTGGTCATCCGGCTTTGTTTGTTTGGCGGGTGGAAGCGCGATAAGATTCGGTCCGTAGGCTTCCTGACCGAGCCAACATCGCCCATGATCGCGCTTTACGCCAAAACCCGTCAGTTGGCCCGCCGCTGGAATCTCTTGCACTGGTTGATCCGATCGGTGTACTTTTTCCTGGCGGCGGTGCATGTCATGCCGATCGTCGCCGTGACCGGGCGAGTGATCGAGCGCGGTTTTCCACTGGCCGAGGCGATCTCGCTTTTGGTATTAGTGCTGGTGACGGCAGCATTTGCGCTGAAGGCTGCGGATGCGGCGTGCTTGAGGTTCCGGCGGCCGGGGTTGGGCTTTCTGGTGGTGATGCTGATTGCCGGCCTGGCTCATCACGACGTGGTGCCGCGTGAGGGCATCCAGCCGCTTCTGGCAGATTCCGGCTCGGTGGTGCTTGTCGCATCGGCGGCTCTGGCCAGCCGCCGCGTTCGGCAGCGGATTCTCCGGCTATTGGAAAGCCTGGCCACCGGGCTGCAATTGCACATGTGCGGGCTCTGGCTCTGGGCTGGGCCCGCATCCTTTCACGATCGTCTGTACGGTCACCGCTTCGCCCTCGCGGCCGTGCGCGGCCCGCCCGCCTTGGACTGACTCTCATCGACGTTCGGGAACTTTGCTCGACCTGATCGAGGGGAAGCTCGATCCCCGGTATGAAAGTCCCGCCTGATGAACATTGGTTCAAGCATGAAGGCCAATCCCCATGAATCCCATCGCATCAGCGCCGGTCGGCCCGGCCTGTACGCGCTGCTCGTTTGAGTGCAAGCCCCGCGCCCCCGCCCCCGCCCCCGGAAGTGGCCTCGGAACGGCCCCCGGAAGGGAACGAGGCGTCAACCCGATCGCAAGTGCGGATTGCCAGGCCGGTTCGGCGTCCGAACACGCTCGAGACTTGGCCGGCGCGGACGCCACAGTGTTCTGCCACTGCATTCGGCCTCGCAAACGCGCGGTGCTGCTGCTCAATCTCGGCACGCCCGATTCGACCGAAGCGGCCGATGTTCGGCGGTACCTGCGCGAGTTCCTCTCCGATCCGTTCGTGATTAACCTGCCCCAACGCTGGTCGTGGTTCACCCCCATCCTGGGCAGGTTGATTGCCCGTTTCCGCGCCCGCAAGAGCGCTGAAGCCTATGCCTCGATCTGGTGGGATGAAGGGTCGCCGCTGAAGGTCATTACCCAGCGACAGGAGCAGGCGCTTGGGCAGTTGCTTGGCGGTGGCTGGCAGGTTTACCACGCCATGCGGTACGCCAATCCATCCATCGCCGATACGCTCCGGAGAATCGCCCGGGACATGGTCACCGATCTGGTGGTCATACCGATGTATCCCCAGTGGGCCGGCCCCACCACGGGCACAGCGCTGGAGGTGCTCTACCGCGAAATGCGGCGGCAGGGGCTGCGCCTGAGCGTGACGGTGCGCGGCGAGTGGTACAACGACCGGGCCTATCTGGATGCCCAGGCCAGGCTGATCGCCCGATTCGCCGGTGAGCGCGACCTGAACCCCCGCAACAGCTTCCTTTTGTTTTCCACCCATTCGATGCCCGTTTCCTACATCAAGGAAGGCGATCCCTACGAAGGACAGGTGCGGGAATCGGTGGAACTGGTTCGACATCTGCTCAACTGGCCGGCCGATCGCATGGCCTTGAGCTTTCAGAGCAAGCTCGGGCCCGTGCCCTGGCTCGGACCGGGCACGGACAAGGCGCTTGAGAAACTGGCGGCCGATGGCGAGAAGAATGTTCTGGTTTGCCCGATCAGCTTCACGGCCGACTGCCTGGAGACCCTGGAAGAAATCGGAGAGGGCTACGCCCACGAATTCTCCGAGGCCTCCAAGGGTGGACGGCTCCACCTGATCCCAGCGCTCAACGAGGACGCCTTGTTCATCCGCTGCCTGGAGGGCCTTACGCGTCGGGGCCCGCAGCCGGTTCATCAACGGGATATGGCCGCCGGCTCGATCGCCATCGAGCGCCCACCGTCGCTGCCGACGCTTCTGCCTCGCCTGCTGGTGGTGGGCATGGCCACGCCCGGCCAGCTTGAGACCGACAACCCGCGACACTTCACCGATGCCCAGACCTTGCGCTGTGCCCGACAGAGCAAAGGCGATATCCATCGTTTGCTTCGCCGCATCGGCCGACACGCCCTGGTCGATGGCGGCATGATGCTGCACACCTGCCAGCGGAGCGAGGCCATCATTCTGCTTCGCGAGCCGGCTCCGGATGCGTCGGAATGGTCATCCCTGGTTCGTCTGATCTTCCCGGACCATGCCGATGCCGATCTTCCGGCCCTTCGCACGCTGACCGGTGTCGAGGCGTACCGGCGCCTGCTGCGGACCGCGATGGGGCTCAACAGCATCCTGCCCGGCGATGCCGATGTGATCGAGCAGATGCTCTCGGGCGGGCGCATGGCCGAACATGCCGGAACCCTTTCGCCCGGCCTTGCCGTTCTCCTGAGGCATATCGAGGACACGGTCCGCACCATCAGCCGTCAGTCGGCGTGGGGCGAGTTCATGACCGATTTCTGTCATGCGGCGGTTCACGACCTTGGCATTCCGACCGATGCCCAATGCACCGAATCGGTGATCCTGGGCGGATCGGTGACCTGCCGGCAGATTCTCAAGCGTCTGACGCATGATGGGGGGCGTGGCGGCGATCGGCTGACGTTCGTGCATCGTGGCACGGGCGGCAAGGAACTGCTGCACTTCCTGCGCACCACCGCGCCCAACGCCCGGCAGATACGCGTGCATCGATACGATGAGCCCTTGGTGCGTGAAGCGATCTCCAATGCCGATGTGGTGTATATCGGGATCGATCGCCGTGAACCGGTGCTTCGGGCCGAGCATCTCATCGGGCCGCGCGATTTCGCCCGCCGGCCGCTGCGGATCATTGACTTCAACAGCCACGGTTCGACCGTCGGCATGGATTCGATCGAAGGTGTGGAGTTGATCACGGCCAAGACGCTGCTCGGCGCGGCGATGCGCTTTGGCGGGCAGGTCATCGAGCGCCCGGGTTTCACCGCGGCGTTCGGGGAGGTTGAACGTTGGATCGAGGACCTGATCGGTGAACATTCCAGCGAGGTTCCTCCATCGATCGAGCGGGCTTGTTGCCCGGATGCGCGGGAGGCGTCTGAGCTATCGGAGGTGACGGCATGAGCATGCCCGAAGGCCTGGACCTTGCGACCTTCGACCGCTATGCGGGCCTGAGCCTGCCGCGCCATGTGGCCTATCCCATGCCGACGTGGTGGCGAACGCTTGAGCCGCGGGAGGCGGATGAACTGCGGAAGTTGACGCTAGTCCCGCGGCGGCCACGCGATCTTTCGCTCTATCTGCACATTCCCTTCTGCGAGAAGCTCTGCCTGTTCTGCGCCTGCAATCGGAGCATCGTGGCCAAGGGCGGCGAAGGCGGTGCGAGGATGGTGGAGCAGTATGTCGAGGCTCTGATCAGCGAACTGCATCGCCGCGCCGGTGAATTCGGCGAAGCTTCGGGTACAGGGCGAGTGTTGCGGCAGATTCACTGGGGTGGGGGCACGCCGACCTATCTGGATCGCGGCCAGATCGAACGGATCGCCACCACCGTCGCCGAGCTTTACCCCATCGCCGAGGATGCGGAGATCGCCATCGAGATCGATCCGCGTGTGACCAGCGATGAACAGCTTCGCCTGCTTGGCGAACTTGGATTCAATCGCGTCTCACTTGGCGTGCAGGATTTTGATCCGAAGGTGCAGGAGCACGTTCGGCGCGTTCAGCCGCTGGAGATGGTGCGGCGAATGGTCGATCGCGTTCGTGAGCTGGGCGTTGGCAGTGTCAATTTCGACCTGATCTACGGCTTGCCCTATCAGACCGAAGAGGGCGTGAGCCACATGGTGGACCAGACCATCGGGCTTCGACCGGATCGGATCGCGTTCTACCACTATGCGCAGATTCCCGACCGCATCGCCCATCAGCGCGGTATCAATCATGAAGCGCTGCCCGATTCGCGGCGCAAGCTGGCGATGTTTCTGGATGCCACGGAGCGGTTTGAGGATGCGGGCTACCGGTTCATCGGCCTGGATCATTTCGCCCTGCCCGATGAGATGCTCAGCCGCGCCCTGGAGACCGGCAACATCAACCGGTCGTTCCAGGGCATGACCACCGGCGCGGAACTTGACCTTGTGGGCGTGGGCTGCTCGGCGATCAGTGTTTTCCCGCGAACCGCCTACATTCAGAATCAGCACGACCAGAAGGCTTACGCGAGCATGGTTTTGTCGGGCGAGGAGCCGGCGACTCGGGGGCTGCGCTTGAGCGAGGATGATGCGATCCGCCAGGCCGTGCTCATGGAGCTTTACTGCCACAACGCGATCCGGCCCGAGCGACTCCAATCAAGCTGTGGTGTCGATTATGCCGCGTATTTCGCCGGTGCCCGTCGCGATCTTGAACGGCTGGCCGACGATGGCCTGATCCGTCTGGATGATGATGGTGGCCTGACGGTCGAACATCCGCTGGGTCGGGTGCTGATGCGCAATATCGCGGCGGTGTTCGATGGATACCTGCAACCCGAGGCGGCCTGGAAGGGTCAGCCGCAAACATTCTCCGCCAGTGCCTGATCCCTCACCCAGCGCCGGGAGCAGCAGCGTCATGCCGACCCGAGATGTTCAACATCAGCCGGAAGCGAACCGGACAAACGCCCCGGCCAATGATCTGCTGCTTGAGGCGCTGGCCGGTCGGGCGACGCCTCGCACACCCATCTGGCTGATGCGACAGGCCGGGCGATTCGATCCTGAATATCGGGCGCTGCGACAGTCGTGCGGGCTTGAGCTGGAGGAACTCTTCGCCCATCCGGAGTTGGCTGCGCGCATCACAGCGCTGCCGCTACGTTTTGGTGTTGATGCGGCGATTCTCTTTCAGGACATCCTGACGATCCTGACGCCGATGGGAGCGCCGTTCGTCTTTCGGCCCGGGCCAGTGACCGAGCATCCGGTTCGAAACGATAAGGATGCCCAGCGGCTGAAAACATTCGATGTCAGGGCGGAACTGAGCTTCATCGCCCGGAGTATCGAGTTAGCGTTGGACAGGATTCACGGGCGGGTGCCGCTGCTGGGTTTTGCCGGTGCGCCTTTGACCCTGCTGGCTTTTCTGGTCGAGGGGCAAAGCCCCATGAACTCACCGGATCGCCTGCGATGGTTTCTGGGCACCTATCCCGAAGCAGCGCATCGTCTGCTGGATCGACTGGCGGGCATGACGGCGGATTACCTGTCGATGCAGATCGAGGCGGGCGTTCATGCGGTGCAGCTTTTTGAATCCTGCGCTGACTTGCTCGATGAGCAAAGCTACCGGACGTTCGCGATGCCCTATCAGCGAAAAGCCCTGGCTCAGCCGGGCCGAAGCGTGCCGTGCATCCTGTTCGCCCGCGATACCCGGCCGGACCTGCTGGCCGAGGCGGGCACCCAGGCGATCAGTATCGGATCGGGCTTTGATGTTGGAGAGGCCAGGGAGGTTCCCGGGCCAAAATGTGTGCAGGGCAACATCTGTAATCGACTGCTTCTGGAGGGGCCGGTGTCGGCGATCCGAGAGGCCGCGCTGGAGTGTCTGCGTTCCGGGGGAAGCCGGGGGCATGTGCTCAACCTTGGTCACGGGGTGCTCAAGGATACGCCGGTCGAACATGTACAGGCGCTGATCGATTGTGCCCATGAGTTCAGGCCCCAGCGTGTGGAGCGTGACGAATGAGCCAACGAGCTCAACCCGCTCACATCGTTGTGCTGGGCGGCGGCATCACCGGCCTGGTCGCTGCGTGGCGACTCGTGCGCTCCGGCGTTCATGTATCCCTGCTGGAGCGGAGTGATCGCCTTGGTGGGGTAATCGAAACGCAAGCCCACGAAGGAGCGATTCTCGAGCAGGGCCCGTTCAGTGTTCTGGTGCGCTCACCGGTCTTTGCCGAACTGATCGAGGATGTCGGGCTCGATCCGATCATGGCGCGGGGCAAGGGTTCGCGCGGCCGTTACATTCTCAAGAATGACCGACTGCTGGAAGTGCCGGGCGGCCCCGCCGGGCTGCTGACCACGCCGCTGTTATCCATGCGCGGCCGTTTGAGATTGCTTGGTGGGTTGGTGCGAAGTCGGCCCGCTTCGGGCGACGATGAGTGCTCGATCCATGAGTTCGCATCGCGTCGACTTGGCGAGGAGGCGGCCGATGTGCTGGCCGGCGCGGCCACGATGGGCATCTTTGCCGCCGAAGCCACCGAGCTTGGCTTCACCGCCTGCATGCCGCGATTCGCCGAAGCCGACCGGACCCGCCGCTCGGTCATCGGCATGATGAAGGCCATCGCCCGCCCCCGCCCCCGCCCCCGCCCCCGGAGCCAGCGCCCGGCCATCCGTGGCACCGTCAGCTTCGACGGTGGCTTGCGGTCTTTGATCGAGGCCATCGAGAAGCGGATCATGGGCGAAGCGGGCCCGAGGAAGGATGCTGAAGGCCGCGCTGAGATTCGTCGGGGCGTGAAGGTTCAGCAGGTCGATCGCGCAGAGGGCGGCTTTCATGTGATCGCTGAGGGTGAGGGGGCATTCGAGGCTGATGGTGTTCTCAGTGCGCTGCCGCGCCGAGCGACGGCGGCCATCTTCAAGAATCTTCTGCCCGAGATCGCCCTTGACCTGGATCAGATGGATGATGCCGGGCTGGTGGTGGTTCATGTGGCGATCCATCACCGAGCCCTGGATTCGGTCCCGGAAGGTTTTGGATTCCTGGTTCCACCGGCCGAGCGCCGGTGTCCGCTGCTGGGCGTGATCTACGCATCCAGTGTTTTTCCGCATCATTTACCCGACGGTTCGGGCCTTGTGCTGCTTCGGGCCATGCTCGGAGGCACGCGCAGTCCGGATTCGGTGGAATGGGATGATGACCGCATTCGCCGGGCGATACTCCAGACGCTGGATCAGCACTTTGGCCTGCGAGGTGAGCCAGCGTGGGTCACGATTCGACGTTGGCCCGGGGCGATTCCGGTCTACCGCGTCGGCCATGCGGCCCGGATGCGGCGAATCGCCGAACGGGCGGGCAAGGTGCCGGGCCTTGTCCTGGCGGGCAACTGGACGGGTGGATTGGGCATCAACGATCGAGTCGAGCAGGCAGCGGAGCAGGCACGGCGGTTGTCAGCGGCTGTGAGCCTTAACACTCCGGCCTGACTCATCGCGACCCCTGGATTGAGTTGCGTGCCATGTTGGCGAATCAAATCACGATGATTGTCAGGATTACGCCAAGCCTTTAGACTGATCCGGTTCGAATGCCGGCCGTGATGGGCGGTTGCCACGTCTCGGTTCACCCCGCGTTCTTACGGTTGAGAACGCCCGGCGATGGAAATGGTGCATGCCCGATCTGTCCGTCATCATTCTGACCTTCAATGAGCATCAGCACTTGGAGCGTGCGGTGCGCAGTATCCAGCCGTATTGCCGTGCGATATTCGTCGTGGACAGTTACTCCACCGATGGAACGGTGGAGTTGGCCCGGGAGTTGGGCTGCCAGGTGCTTGAGAATGCATGGGTCAATTACGCCACGCAGTTCAACCATGCCATTGATCATTGCCCGATCAAGACCCGGTGGGTCATGCGCCTTGATGCCGATGAATGGGTCAACGATGAGCTTGGCCGATCACTCACCGAAAAGCTCGATGCATTGCCCGAAGATGTGACCGGATTGCGTATCGCCCGCCGGATGGTTTTTCTCGGCCGCTGGATGCGGCGGGGCGGGGTGGGTGAACGGATGATGTTGCGGCTATGGCGATCGGGTCGGGCAAGGTGCGAACAGCGATGGATGGATGAACACATGATCGTGGATGGAGGCAGGGTCGAAAGCCTTCCGGGCGCGATCGTGGATGAGAATCTCAACAGCTTGACCTGGTGGACCGGTAAGCACAACAGCTACGCATCGCGCGAGGCGGTGGATGCGCTTTTGCAGGAGCGCGGGCAGGCCGCCGCCGAACCGGCCGGCTCGGATGTGCCGCTGGAGGGCCAGGCGCGGCGAATCCGATTCTATAAAAAGCATCTGTTCAACCGGCTTCCACCCGTGGTGCGCTCGGGCATGCTCTTTGGTTTCCGCTATTTCGCGATGCTCGGTTTCCTGGATGGCATCCCCGGGCTTTATTTCCACTTTCTGCAAAGCTTCTGGTATCGTGCCCTGGTCGATGCGAAGATTTACGAGGTGAAGAAGGCCATGCGCGAGCGTGGCTTGACGCTCGAGCAGGCGGTGGAGGATCGGCTGGGCATCAAGCTCTAAGCGGTGATCGGTATGGTCTGGAATCGTCGGGCCCGATCGAACCCACTGAGGTGTTGGGGGCCGCGGTCAGGGGTCCGGGGGCCGGGGTGCGCGGCGGATCACGTCTTGACGGTCGGGCCGAGGCGGACGAGGGTACGGGGGGATTCCAGTGTCCTGGCCAGAAGGCCTTCGAGATCACTGGTGGTCACGGCCATGATTTTTTCCAGCTTTTCTTCGAGCGTGATGTGTCGGCCAAGATAGAGCCATGTACCACCGAGGCTCTGCATCCGGCCCATCGGTCGTTCTTCGGTGAGCATGGCGTGGGTGGCGATCTTGCTCTTGGCGCGCTCGACTTCGTCGTCCTTCAAGTCGCCGCGCGCTGAATCGAGTGTGCGGAAAAGCACCGTCTGCGCCTGCTCGGCGCGTGCGGGCTCGCAGGTGACAAAGCCGATGAACGCGCCGGTGTGGTCGAAGGCCATGTAGCCCAGCTCCGCTTCGTCACACAAGCCCGGATCGACCATGGCCCAGTAAAGCCGCGAGCCGGTCGCCGCGCCCAGCACTTCGCCGAGCACGGTCGCGGTGTAGCGAAGCTCATCTTCAGCGCCCGGACCCGGCCAGATCGCCGCCAGGTAGTGCCGGCTGAGCTTGGCATCCTGGAGGCCGACATCGGTATCCCGCAGCACCGGAACCTCGATGTGTCTCTGGACGCCCGATGGTCGCCAGTGGCCGGTGGCCTCGACGATCTGCCGCTTGACTTTGTCGGCATCGAAGCTGCCGGTCACGGTGACGATGATGCGGTCGGCGGCGTAGCGCTGGTCGAAGTAAGCCCGCATCTGCTCGGCGGTCAGGGTGCCGATGGTTTCCTCGGTGCCCAGAATCCGATAAGCCAGGGCATGATCGCGGAAGTGGGATTCGAAGATCGCATCGTGAAGCCGGGATTGCGGGCGATCGGCGTACATACCGATCTCTTCGAGGATGACGTTCTTCTCCATCGTAAAGTCATCATCGCGCAGCGCAGGACGCAGCATATCGGCCAGCAGGTCGATGGCCTGATCAAGATACTCCGGCAGAATCTGGGCGTAGTAGACCGTCGCCTCCTGGCTGGTATAGGCGTTGTAGTTGGCCCCGATCTCATCGAACTGGCGATTGACATCCTCGGCGGTGCGGCGCTGCGAACCCTTGAACATCATGTGTTCGAGGAAATGCGAGACGCCCATGACCACAGGGTTCTCATCGCGGCTGCCCGCCTTGACGAAAAAACCGACGGCCGCCGAATGGGCCTCATCATCGGTCTCCATGAGCAGGGTCAGCCCGTTGTCCAGAACCTGCGCATCAAACTTCCGGGCCATATGGCAAGCCCTCCTGATATACCGGAGCGTCATTCATCCCCGGACGGATGGAGTGAACTGACATGTGAACTCAAGGGCCAAGGCTCAGTCGGCCACGAGCTTGTCCAGTTCCTCGGCCAGTTCCTTCTTGCGTGAAGCGCCGACCTTGATCTGCTTGACTTCGCCGCCTTTGTAGAAGACCACGGTCGGGATCGACTGGATGTTCAGATCGGTGGCGATCTTCCGGTCGGAATCGATATTCACCTTTCCGATCTTGGCCCGGCCATGGTACTCCTCGGCCAGTTCATCGATGATCGGGGCCAGAAAGCGGCAGGGCCCGCACCATTCGGCCCAGAAATCGACCAGCACAGGTTGGTCGGAATCGAGGACTTCAGATTGGAAATTATCGTCGGTGAACTCAAGTACGGCTTTGCCGGCCATAAAACTCTCCTGAATTAATGGGAACACGCGAAGCGGAGCCGTCTATTGTAGACGCGCAACCGGACGCCATCAACGGCGGGGTATACTGGCTGGCATGGCGATCGAGCGGCACTTTCTGGGTCGTAAGGAACCGTTGCTCCATGCGGCGGTTCGTTGGCTGTCCGATCAGGCGCCTCCGGACAAATCGCGTGGGGTATGGGATTTGTCCGACTGGATGCTGGTGACCGCCGGGTCGCGTGCGGGCCGTCGGCTGCAGGAGCTGCTGGCCGACCAGTCCCGGGAGATGGTTCTCCTGCCGCCGCGCGTGATGACGGTGGGGCGGCTTCCGGAGCGGCTCTATGAGCCCGGGTTACCGGTTATTGACGATCTGGGCGCGATGATGCTCTGGATCGAGGTTTTCCAGGAAGCCTCAAGCGATTGCTTTGAAGGTTTGGGTCTGCGGCCGGAGTCGGTTCACCGCTTTGATGAATCGCTGGACCTGGCCAAGGAGATCATCCGGCTTCGGCAGGAACTGGGCGGCGAGGGCTTGAGCATCGAGTCGGTCGGGCTTGCATTGGCGACATCATCGGATGACCGGGAAGTGGCCAGATGGCAGGCGCTTGCCGAACTGGATGAGCGTTGGACGGCGAAACTGGCCTCGCTGGGCTATTCGAATCTTGAACAGGCGCGGCAGGATGCGATGGAACAAGGCACGCTTCGTTGCGAAGCGACGATCGTGCTGATCGGTACGCTTGATCTGCCCGGCGTGCATCGACGGATGCTCGAGCACATGGATTCGGCGATCCATGCCCTGATCGCCGCGCCGATCGAGGAGGCCGATCAATACGACACGGTGGGTGGTATCCGCCCTGATGCCGCTGAATCGATATTCATCGAGCTATCGGAAGAATCGATCGCCATGGTCGATCAGCCCCAGCATCAGGCCGAGTGGGTCGCCAACCGGTTGACCTGCGCCTCGGGTGATCGGCCCGCGCTGCTCGAGCAGGCCACGCCGGAGCAGGTGACGATCGGGCTTGGCGATGGCGAATCGGGACCAATGGTGTTGCGGCATCTGGAAGCGCACGGCGTGCGAGGCCGCCTGCCGACCATGGGCGCATACCGCGATATGGGGCCGGCGGTGCTTCTGGAACGGATCGGAGCATGGCTGAGCCATGCCGGCCGCGAAGCGTTCACGCTGCTGATCCGCCATCCAGACCTGGGCGACTATCTGCGCCACCATCAACCACCCCCGGAATCAACACCACCCCCGCCCCCGGAAGCCCCGACCCCGGAAGCACCCCCGGAAGCACCCCCGGAAGCTCCGACCTCGGAAGCGGGCGACGCGGCGGCTGACGGCACTTCAGCTTCAAGCGATTTTCTCGCCCAGGTCGATGCCTATGTGGCCGAACATCTGCCGGTGGCCTTCGGGCCACCGTGGCCGGATCGGGTCAGCGGCCCCCATAGGCTCCAAGCCATCTGGGACCGCATGAGGGAACTGGCGGGAGCCGAGCACACGCCACCCGTGGAGACGCTCCGCCCGCTAGGAGAATGGAGCCGCCGGTTTCTGGAGATTCTCGACCGGGTTTATGGTCCTCGGGAGCTGGACCTCAACGATCCGAATGATGCCCGCTTCGCTCAGGCGCTGTCGGCCATGCGCGATCGGTTGGTCGAACAGATACCCGAAATCAGCCAGACGTTGGAAAGTCCGCCGATCACGATCATGCAGGCGGTCAGCCTGACCCTGGGGCGACTGGGGCAGGATGGCCCGGCTTCACCCGGCGATCCGCAAGCGGTGGAACTGCTGGGCTGGCTGGAACTGCCCCTTGATGATGCGACATTCCTGTTGGTGACCGGGTTCAATGAAGGCTTGATTCCCGAAGCGGTCAGTCGGGATTCGTTTCTGCCCGAGTCGCTTCGCGCGCGGCTGGGCATTCAACACGATCAGCGGCGACTGGCGCGCGACCTTGCTTCGATGCGGGTGTTGCTTTCTCCCTGGCGAACCTGTTACTGGATCGCCGGGCGACGGGATGCCGATTTGAATCCGCTGGCGCCCTCGCGCCTGATGCTTCGCTTGGCGGGCGAGGCGCTGGCACGCCGGGTCGTCAAGTTTTATGGCCATGAGCAATGGGCGGATTCGGGGTCGGCCGTCATGGAGCCGCCAGCGTCCACGCCCCGGCCATTGTTGAACCTGGGACCGGACAATCAAACACCGCTGCCCGAATCGCTTGGCGCAACGGCGTTTCGGGATTATCTAGCGTGTCCGTTTCAGTTCTATCTGACTCATATCCTCGGCCTTGAGATGCCCGACGATCAGGCGGTGGAAATGGACCCGCTTCAGTTCGGCACGTTCGCCCATGCCGTGCTGGATGCGATCGCCAAGGTTGAACGATCGCAGTTGGGCGAATCGGATGATCTCCTGGCGCATCTGGACGCCTTCAGCCGCCGCTGGCTTGAGCGGCAGTATGGAAAGCCCGTTCCCGTGGCACTGGAACTGCAGCGAGCGCATCTGATGGGAAGGCTGCATGCGCCGGTGCGTTGGCAGTGGAAGCAATGGCAGGAAGGGTGGGAAATCCGGCATGCGGAGTTGTCGGTCCAGCGCAAGCTTGAGGTGGAGAACGGCACGCTGGTGGTGCGCGGCCGGGTGGACCGGGTGGATGCGCATCCCGATGGTCGTTGGCGGGTGATTGATTTCAAGACCGGTGACAAGGCCATTTCGCCCGAGAAAGCCCATCGGGGCGAATCACCGGTGTTGGAAGGGGATTGGATCGACCTTCAATTGCCGCTGTATGACTGGATGCTGCGGGGTCAGATCGTCCCGGTCGATGCCGAGATCGAGCTGGGCTATTACAGCGTGCCATCCAAGGCCGCGGAAGCGGGTTGGGTTCCGGTCGAGTGGACGATGGATGATCTGGGCGATGCCCTCATCATGGCCGAGCGTGTCGCTGAAGCCGTCCTGGCTCGGCGTTTCTGGCCGCCGGTGAGCGTGAAGCGCGGCCGGATGGTGGACCTGCCCGGGCTGATGAGCGAATGGGCGCTGGGTTCGAAGCAGGGGGTGGTTCGATGAACAGGCACACCGACGAGACCCAGCCGGACACGCCACATCGCATCATCCGGGCCTCGGCGGGCACGGGCAAGACGTATACCCTTTCCGGTCAGTACGTCTCGCTGCTGAACCGTCAGGTCAAACCATCGCAGATTCTCGTGACCACGTTCACACGAAAGGCCGCGGGGCAGATTCTGGGCCGCATCCTGCTGCGCCTGGCCGAGGCCGGACTCGATTCGAAGGCGGCCAAGCGCCTTGGCGGTGAGATCGGGGACGGCACGTTCAACCCGAAGCGCGGCGGCGAGTTGCTCGAACAGTTGGCCCGATCGATTCATCGACTGAACATCGGCACGCTGGACAGCTTCTTTTATTCCATCGTGCGGATGTTCCGGCTTGAACTGGGATTGCCCGGCCAGGTTCGCATTATGGAGCCGGATGACCCCACCGCACGCGCGATCCGCACCGAGGCCATCGGCCTGATGCTCGGCGGACAGAAGCGCGATGTTCTGATGCACCTGATGCAAAGACTGTTTCACGGCGCGACGAATCGGGGGATCAGTTGGAAGATTGATCAATGGGTCGTGGAAACCGGCCGACTGTTCATCGAAGCGCCCCAGGAGGAGTACTGGACCCGCTATCCCAGCGAGCCGGAGCAATTCGAGACGACGATCGAACAGCTCAAGCACGCCATCGAGTCGCAGGCATCGAACGTGGATGATGGCCGGTTGGCAAAGGCGTTGAACAAACTGGCCGAGAGGGTCGAACAGGGGGACTGGGTCGCCCTGATGGACGATGGCCTGATGAAGAAGGCCGGCGCCGGCGATTGGACCTACCACCGCAAACCGTTGCCCAAGCCGATTGTCGAGTCGCTTGGCGATCTGCATGACCTCGTGGCGCGATATGAACTGGCCGGGGTCGGACGGCGCGTGCATGCGATGTGGGAACTGCTTGGATGGACGCAGGCTCAGATCGATCGCCTGCACCTGGGGCGCGGGGTACTGGAATTCGAGGACCTGCTGCGGTTGCTTGCCGAGCGGTGGACCGGCCTGGAACACCGATTGGACGATCTTTCGTACCGCCTTGATTCACGGATTCGCCATCTGCTTCTTGATGAGTTCCAGGATACGAGCGTGCCGCAGTGGCGGGTGCTTGCGCCGATCGCCGAGGAGATCACCTCCGGGGAATCCCAAGGCGATCCGGTTCCACGGACGCTGTTTGCCGTGGGCGACATGAAACAGGCGATCTACGGCTGGCGGGGCGGGTGCGCGGCGATCTTCGATCATCTGGAGTCATCGCTTCACCTTCCGGCATCCGTCAGGGAATCGCTGGTCAAGTGCTTTCGCTGTTCGCCGGTGGTGCTCAGTGCCGTGGATGCCCTGTTCAAGGATCTGCCTGAGAATGCGGGCATTCGCGAGGCCTCCCTGCCTCTGTTCGAGGCGTGGTCGAAGGCCTTCGAGCCGCACCAGGCCGCGGATGAGCATCAGCCCGGTTATGTGCATCTGTGTACCAGTCCGGTCGTTGATGAGGAAGAAACCAGCGGCGAATCCGGCGGACCCGAGGTCCAGGGTGGTGGTTCGGAGGAGGTCGATGACCATCTGGAGTTCGCGGCCGGGTACATCGCCAAGCTGGCCGCCGCGCATCCGTATCGTTCGATCGGTGTGCTGGTGAATCGGAATGAGATGGCCAAGGACCTGATCGTTGCGCTTCGCCGCCGGGATATCGCGGCCAGCGGTGAATCCGGCTCATCGGTGGGGGATGACCCGGCCGTGCAACTGGTGCTGTCGGTGTTTCGCCTGGCCGAACATCCCGGCGATACGGCTTCGGCGTGGCTATTGATGCGAAGTGCGATGGCGGATTGGGTTGGACTGGAGGCCGCTCCGGGGCGCTCGCTTCCCGGTCGCCGCCGGATCGAGTCGGTCTCACGCAGGCTCCGCGACCGAATCGGCCGCCAGGGTGCCGCGGAAGTCGCGGCTGATTTCATCATCGAGCTTCGCAAGCGATGCGAGCCACGCTCGCTGACACGACTGGACCAGGTGCTCACCATGATCGAGCGGTATTCAGCACGGGGGGATACCCGGCTGATGCAACTGGTGGAGTATCTGGAAAACGCCGCCGTCGAGGAAGGCAGCGCGGCCATGCTGCGGGTGATGACGATTCATAAGGCCAAGGGTCTTGAGTTTGATATCGTCGTGCTGCCCGAGCTTCAGCGGAAGATCACCTATATGTCCCAGGTCGGCCTGCTGGCCGATCGCCCGGACCCGACCGGGCCGATTCGCGGAATATACGATGCCTCCAACGCCCCGTTGCGCGCGGCGTTCGAGCCCGCGGAACGGGCCTACCAGCAGCAGCTTGAATCGCGCGTGCGCGACAGTCTTTGCGCCCTTTATGTCGCGATGACACGGGCGCGCTACGCACTGCACATGTTGATCAAGCCGATCATGCACACCAAGACGGGCATCTCGGCCATCGGCTGGTCCGATGATTCATCGGCGGCACTGCTGCGAAGGCGGTTTTCCACCTGGGCCGAGGATGAGCCGCCGGACGGCGATTGCGTCTTGTGGACATTGGGTGATCCGAACTGGGATCAATCGGCCGGATCATCGATCGATGGCCTCACCGCCGCGCCGGCCACGCTTGAGCGCATCGATCCGAAAAGCTTCCGCAAATCGGACAACCGGCGGCGACGTCGAGGTCTTGATTTTCTCAGCCCCTCACGCATGGAAGGCAAGGGGCGGCGAACCGGTGGCGACCTGTTGGCCGTGTCGCGGGGAGGCATGGAATACGGCACGATTCTGCATCGCTGGTTCGAGATGATCGAGTTCTACGATGGCCCGACTTCACTTCCGGCTCGTGAAGCGCTGCTGGCGGAGGCTGCGCGATTGGGCCTGGGTCGAAGCGCTGACGAGCTCGAGTCGATGGTCGAGCACTTCCATGCATGTTTCGAATCGCCCGCCGTTCAGCAGGCCTTTGGCGCTCCGGATGGTGAACATGAACTCTGGCGCGAGCGGCTGTTCGTCGTGATGCTGCCCGGCGGGTCCGGTGGCACGGGAGCCGGGAGCCGTCTTGTCCGTGGGCAGTTCGATCGAGTCGTGCTGGAACGGGCGGGCGGGCGCTGGCATCGGGCCACGATCATGGATTTCAAGACCGACCGCATCGGAACGCGGGGAGTCGGTCCCGTGGTCGAACACTATCGGCCACAGATGCAAAGCTATATCGATTGCGTTCGCCGGCTGGCCCCATCAGATAGCACCCAGAAATTGAAGATCGTGGCGCGTCTGCTCTTTACCTCGACGGGCGAACTGGTGGATGCCCATCGCGATGGCTGATCCGGTTGGTCGCAGGCCGACCAATCAGGGTCAAGGATCGCGCTTCGCTGCTGGTTCGCGCATTGGATGTTGGCGGGCACCGCACATCGGATCGCGGGGACCATGGCTCAGTACGCCGCGCGGGCCAGGTCCTGCTCGGTCAGTTCCTTGCCGTCCCACGCAAAGAGATTGTCGAAAAGCGCCTGAACGCGGGCGGACAGCTTGCCCTCGAGGCCCAGTTGGCGATACCACTGGCGATGTTCATCGACGATACCCTGACGCACGGGCTTTTCCGCGGCGGAGAGCGTGTAGTGAAAACTGCGCCGATTGGAGGTCGGATCGGCCTTGCCGCGATGCAGCGCCCGGCTGTGCATGAACAGGACATCGCCCGGCTCCAGGGGGCAGACCAGCTCGCCCGGCAGCGGGCCGACGCCGCGGCGGCAGGCTTCCAGTTCCACATCGTTCAGCGGTCGGCGGTGGGTTCCCGGAACGATGCGAAAGCTGCTGTCCGGGTTCAGCGCGGCGTTGAATTGAAGATAGTCCTGCGTTCCATCGGGCACGTACTGGTCCGTACGTCCATCACGGTGCCAATGCAGATCGTAGGTCAAGGTCAGGGGCGACCAGAGAATCTTCAATCCACCGATGCGCAGGTTCGGCCCGACGATGCTCTGCACCGAAGTCAGCAATCGTTCGTTGTCCAGAAAATCGGTGTAGACCGGCTGGTAAAGGTCCGGGTGCAGCATGGAATTGCTTCGCCAGGGTTCCTTCTTGCCTTCGGAGCCATGAACGAAGCCGACGCCGTATTCTTCCTTCGGGTTGGCGCGGCAGACTTCGACGGTGCGCTCGAACTCGACACGAAAGCGGCCCAGTTCCGATTCGGGCATGACGCCCTTGAGAACGACGTAGCCATCTTCAACAAATTGCTTCATTTCCTGGGCACTAAGCGGCATCGATCTGCTCCTTGATTATCTTGCGGTCGGTTCTCAGGTTGGTTTGGGGTTTGGCCGGGTTCGGGCATTGGGCCGGGGCTTCGACTCCGGACCGATGGACACGCGGGGCAGGCCCACGTCACCCGATGCGGGTTGGTAATCGGTCTGTAAGTCCAGCGAGGCCGGTCGCCGACGGATTGCATGCCGGAATAACAGGATAGCGTCCCGATACTGAACGTTCCCGCCATTGTGGTAAAAAGCCGCGATTGGCAGACCGGCTTAAGGATTTTGCGCTCTGGAGCGGACACTCGACCGCATGGGAAGGCGGATTTTCGCTCTTGATCAGATCCAAAAGCGAGATTCAGGATCCGGGACACGGCTTAGAGGGCATCGACAATGGATTGGCGAAGTTCGGCGGCTTCGGCGGGCTCCAGCTTTCCCGCGGGCCATTGAATTACAAGTCCGGCGTCGGATGAAGGCTTGGGGATCAGGTGGAAATGCACATGGCCGACGACCTGGTGCGCGGCCTTGCCGTTGTTCTGCAGGATGTTGTAGTCGCTCGTGCCGGTCACCCGGATCACGGCCCGCGCCAGGCGAGGCAGCACCGAAGCGCACGCCGCGGCATCCTCATCCGAAAGTTCTTCCAGTCGCGTTGCATGATTGAGGGGAATCACCAGCAGATGGCCGCGCGATAGCGGGCCGATATCCAGGAAGGCCAGAACGCGATGGTCACGGTAAACCTCGTGACACGGGATATCGCCGGCGATGATCTTGCAGAAGAGGCAATCGGGGCTGCTGACCATGTTCAACAGGCTAGCTCTTGGGCAAGCGGAGAGCAATCCGGCCCACCGCCGATCTGACGGCGGCTGGCGGCCTTTGGGGATATGATTTGTGGCCTATGGATGACCTCCTGCTTCCTTTTAGCGTCTTCGGCCTGATCCTGCTGATCGTGCTGTTGGGCATGCTGGGGATGATCATGCTGGGCTTGCTCTTCAAGAGCTGGCGGCGCGGTCTTGGCGGCCCGAAGGTTCCGGATGAGCCGACCGCTGGCGCGGCCGATCCGTGGCAGGAAGCCGGGCGTCGGCTGGCCGCACCGGATTCTGAGAGCCTCGAAGACGAGCGTGGTGATGGAAATCCCCGGGGTTCCGGGGATTCCGGGGGGCGTTGATCGGCCGCGCAAAACCGAATGTATGAGGGGCCGAATCGGGAAGAACGCCCAACGTGTCACCACTCCGGGGGTGCAAGCGCAACCTGAAACCGCCGACGACGGCCATATCTGTGCTGTAAACAGTTATCAAATAAGTGTTTGCGCATCTCTAACGCAAATCTAACAATCGCCGTATACTGCCCGGCCTAGATCGCCTGGCGATGGGTGTTCGGCCGCTGGGCGATATCGGTTTTCGGTTCCCGGCTCCCATGCCCAGGTTGCAGGAGAATGTCCGTGCCCAGAAGAGTTGCGTCCATGGCCCTAAGTGCATTTTTGTGCATGGCATTTCAGTCCAGTGGGGCTGCGGCATCCACGGCGGATGATGAGATCGAGTCACTTCGGCAGCGGATCGAGCAACTCGAAAAGCGCCTTGAGCAACTGACGGCGGAGAATGATCACTGGCTGAGCGCCCGTCGGGCCGAAGACATTCGCGCGCTGGTGGATGAAGTCCTGGCCGACGCGGCGACGCGCCCGGCGCTATCCGACGGCGGATTCAGCGCGGGTCACGATGGCAGAAACTTTTTCCTGCGCGGCGGCGACAGCGTCCTTCGCCTGACCGGCCAGATACAAGCTCGTAGTGTGACCAGCTTCCGGGAGAGCGGCCCGACGACGACCGATCCCCGTTCGGCGGCCATCACGCATGGCAATGAAATCCGCCGTATGAAGCTGGGCTTTCGCGGCACGATTGATCTCGGACAGAAATTCGATTTCAACGTGGTGCTGGCACATGACCGCGCTACGGGCATCGCATTCCTCGAAGAGGCCAATGTCGCCACATCGATTTTCGATTCTCTGACGATCTATGCCGGACGGATCAAGGCGCCCTTCGCCAAGGAAGAGTTGATCAGTTCCAGCCGACAGATGGCCGTGGATCGCAGCGCAGCGCTCAATACGTTTACGGTGGGCTGGGTCGAAGGTATCGGGGCGCGGATCACGATTCCGGACGTGGATGCGGTCCGTTTCAACGTGATGGTCCATGATGGTCACGCGTCGGGCGCGGCGGGGCCCTCGGACAGCTCGCCGGGCCTGCGCGCCGACA